>CADCUR010000153.1 GCA_902805935.1 uncultured Pyrinomonadaceae bacterium | reverse complement strand
AGACGAGCAGGAAGAAATCGAAAGATTAGAAAGATTGGAACGTCAACGCGCCCGGCGGCAAGCGGCGGGAATGGCTTTCACCGGCGCGATGTCAACGGCGGGCGTGGCGGGCGAAGACGCGATGAAACACACGCCCTTCAAACGCGAACAGCCGAAGGTCAAGCCGAACGATTTGTGTCCTTGCGGTTCGGGCAAGAAGTATAAAAAATGTCACGGCGCGGGGATTTAAGTGAAAATCAAATATTTACATTTGAATAGAAGAGGAGCAGCCATTGGCTGCTCCTTTTTATTTTACAAAAAGTAGCTTCGTAAATTATTAACGGCTGAAAGGCAGCGGAAGCTGGAACGGCGCAGGCACGATGGGCGTAATCGGCGGGTCATTGACGAAAGCGACGACCGGACAATTGACCTCGATGCCGGACGCGAGCAGGAACGTGCCGCCCGGATTTCTGACGATGAACTGGGTCGCCAAAGTTCTGATGACGTTGCTGTCGGTCTGCGCGACATTGCGGCGCGTTCTGACATATTCCGCATTCCACTGCGATAAATGCAAATCCCACGCCGGCGAGTATTCCGAGCGGAACGGTTCGACCATCGTCGGGAAAACGTCAATCACGTTGCGCGCGTCACCGCCGTTTCTCAAAGCGGCGAGCAGCGCCGTATTTGAGAGCGAGGCGTCTTCCGCGTTGCGTCCGTCGAGAATTAAATGATTAAGCCCTTGCGCGGGCGGGCTGCTCGTGCCGGTGATCCCGTTAACGAAACTGAACAGTGCGGCGCGGGCGGAATCGGGGCGAAACTCGCCGTTCGGGAACGGCAGAGTTCCTAAAATCGGCGTGAAAGTGGCGCGTTCGAGAATCGCGGCTTCTTCGCTCGACGATTCTAATCCGAGGTAGATGACTTCTTTTCCAGCTGCAAACGCGCGGATCATCAGCAAATCAACGGTCATCGCGTTAGTGTCAATCGCCAGCACGCGGTCGTGCGTGTTGGCGTGCGTCGTCACGTCAAACGGTCCGTCACCGACGGCGACAATTGTTGCATTATAAACGATGCGCGTGCCAACGGGTTGAACATACGGCGTGTAAAAAAGTCCGGCTCGCGCCCCGGCTTGTCCGGTTAAAAAAGGAAATCCTCGCGGTCCGGGAACCAAAACGCGGCGCGGAGTAAAATCCGGGATGCCGCGAAACTCTACTTCCGAAGCGGTCGTGATATTCGCCGGAACATTCAAAACCTGCACGCAGCCTGGGCATCCGTTCGGCGCGTTGGCTAGTTTCGGCGCGAAATTCAAACCGATTTGCGCCGCCAACTGTTGGTCGGAAACATCCGTTAAAATAAACCAGACGCTACGCGTCACGCCGGCTTCACGATAAACGCCGCGACGAAGCGGCAATCGGGTAAAATGCTTGGTCAGATTAACTTGAATCGTGCTGGGCAAAACGTGCTTCGACGCGGGCAGTATCTCGTCGCCCTGCCCGGTCGCCGGCGCCGCAAAACAACTTAAAAATAATGATGCGAAAAACAAAAAAGCCATCTTCGATTGATGGCGCGAAAAAACATATAACTTCATTGAAAATTCTCCCTCGTTCATTGGTTTATCGTCGAAGCCATTTATGCTGCGACAATAGATTCTTATGATTAGTTTGGATTTTCGTCTGTGATGAGCGTCACAGTACTCAACAAAATATCAGTCGCGTTTTTTATTTTCATCGAGCGGAGGCTCAAGAAGCGGCAAATCAATCGTCAGCGGACGATGGTCGGAGATGCGGTCGGGGACGACTTCGTTGACCTCGGCGAACGTGCGACCGAAATGCGGAGCGAAACGGTATGAGCCTTCCTCGTCGTTTGGTTTTTTGAGGTCGGCAGGTTTGACGAAAATCCAGTCGAGTTTGTATTTGCCGACGAATTTTATCGGGCGCGTCACCCGGTAGGTGTTGACGAAGCCTTTGCCGCCGCGCTCATTTGAATTGGCGAGCGTTTTGCCTCTGTTGTTATGGGAACGATTCGCGTCGCCGCGAAAATCGAACGCGCCGCCGTCATCGAAGCGAAAATTTTCGAGCGTCGAGAAAAATTTTCGCTCCGAATTCGGCATTAAAAACGGAACCTCGCACACGGTCGGATCCGACTGGGTGCGCCAAAAAGTTAAGCCGTCCAGCACAGTGTCTTCGATCAAGCCGAAACCGAGCATATAGCCGATGCCCATTCTAATCCAGTAAACCGGGTTGCCGTAGCGTTTGGCGAGTTCGCGCCTGAGAGAAGTCGGCGTAAAATCCGAACTCGAAGTGTTCATATCGCCCGCGAAGACGACCGGATGGCGAGATTCTTTTACCAAGTCGAGCAATTCTTTAAGCTGTTTAACGCGGTTCGCTGATTTCGTGCGGTTTTCGAGGTGCGTGGCGGCGATGGTCACGCGACCGTTTGGAAAACGCGCGTCGGCGATGTCGGCGAGCAAGGTTGTGCGTCCGCCGCGCCGAACTTCACGCAGGGTTTTTTCGAGAAAAACTTTACCGGCGATTTTTCGCCTGCCTTTTTCCAAAAAACTGACGCCGTTTTTCTCGCTTTGATACCAATCGTAAGGTTGATTTCTAAACGGCACGAGCCGCACGTTTTCAAGCGGAAATCGGCTCAGGATGGCGGTGCCGTGCAAGCCTTTATAGCGGCTCGGGTCAACTTTGATAATTTCGGCGAGCTCTTTTTCCGGCGCGCCGTCGGCGGTGTTTTCCTGACTCAGATGAACGGGACTGAGTTCGACGAACTGGACGCCGAAAGCGTAATTCATTTTAAGGCGCGCGGCTAATTCGGCGGCGGTATTTCGGTAATTCGTGCGTTTCATTCCAAGGTCAACTTCGTTCAGAACAATTACGTCCGCCGCCCGCAGCATCGCGGCTTGCTCCAACGCCCGCTGCCGTTCGTCGCTGCCGGACGGAAATTCATCTGCGCTGAGCAGCGCTGTAAATTCCGCCTCGCTGCCGAAGATCGCTGCGATTGCTTCGTATTCCAAACCGCGTTCGATGTTCCATTGCGCGACGCGCAGAAATTCGCCGAGCGCGGGCGACTGCGAAAGCAGCGCGGGCGACGCGCTCCGATAAGAATTATCCACGAACGGAGTCGTCAACAAGTTGTGCAGTTTTTCTTCGAGCGTCGGCGAAAGCGCTTTCTGCTCGTAAAGCGTTGACAGTTCCGCGTAGGAAAAAACGGCGGGCGCAGACGATTTTTTGGCGTCTGCCGCGGCGCAAAACACAAATATCGGCAACAAAAACAGAAGCATCTTTGCCGCAGGATTTTTGTAAATCTTGTTTCTCATAAAAAACCGTTTTTTTATCGAGTGTTCGGGAGGTGATTTTAAGACTCGTATTTTTCACCCGAAACATCGGCGGTAAATCGGCTGACTGCCGGTTAGCATCAAATGTTTGAACGCAAACTACTGTTTCAAAATCAGATACCAAACAAAAATACACGAGAAATGAAAATATGAACAATCCCGTTTCGCAAAAATCCTCCGGCGACACTTAAAGGTTTTTCAGTCAAACCGCCTCAATTGATTGATGTAATGACGGCTCGATACGGTTTCTTGTTTTGAAACGGCTTATCGCCTAAAATTTTGTGTAGAATGATTATGAAGTATCAATTTTGCAGATTCATCGCAGCTTAAAGTCCACGAGTATTTTTGACAGTATTTATTAAAGATTTTACAAGCAATCGCGTTCCTGCTAAACAATGCCGACGGTCATCAAAACCGAAAATTTATCGAAACTTTATCATCTCGACGGCGCGAAGTCGGATTCTTTGCGTGACGCATTGATGAGTTTCGTCAAAAAACCGGCGCGCTCAAAGGAAAAAAACGAACTCTGGGCATTACGCGACGTTAGT
>CADCUR010000152.1:3554-3868 GCA_902805935.1 uncultured Pyrinomonadaceae bacterium | reverse complement strand
TTCGGATTTTTCGGGTTATAGCGCATAAACTTCGTCCACAGAACATAAGCTGTCGGAGCCATTCCCAAAGGCAAACCAGGATGTCCTGATTCGGCTTTCTGAACGGCGTCTAAAGACAAAGTTCGGATGGTGTTGATGCAAAGCTGGTCTAAATCAATTTTCTTTTTCGGTTGGGTTGCGGTTGTCATAAATTTTTATTTTTGCGGCAGTGTTCATTTAATAAAATAAATTTACTTTTGAGATTTAAGATGGTTTATCAACTATCTCGAAACTGTAACAATAGTAAATCTGCAAGTATAAACATAGCCTTTTTT
>CADCUR010000152.1:0-3544 GCA_902805935.1 uncultured Pyrinomonadaceae bacterium | reverse complement strand
TTGGCGCAGAGGCTTTGAAATTATAGTTTCCCTCAGTAAGAGTTATGAACTCTCATAAAACATTCCGTGTAACCAAATAATTTGTTCAATTCGCCAAAAATTTTCCAAAAAATTATTCACCCACGCTCAATTCAGAAACATTTTCGTCTTCGTATTTCTCAATCAACACGCCGACCACCTCCATCAAAGACGCGAGCGGGTGCGATTCGTCTTCGCCGACTTCATCAATCAAACCGTCAAGCAAAGCGACGAGATTCTTGTATTCCTTTTCCGTGTACGGAACATAAAGCGTGTTGGCAAACGGCATCCAATTATTTACGGTTTGGCTGACACCGAGATTTTGCATAACTTATTCTTTCCATTTTTCCGCGTCGTATTCTTTGTGCGTCAACACGCCGCGATATAAACTTTCTTCCGATTATAATGTATCGTCGCGATAAGGCGAATTTTGTTTCCGCCGACGTTGAAAACTGTAAGCTTGCCAACCTTGTCGGCAGATGAAAACATCATTTGCAATTCCGCAAAATTAGAGAAATTATTTTGTTTTATCAAGCGATACCAATCGGCAAGCGCATTTTCCGTTTCGGGATATTTTTCGGCGAACTCATTCAAACGCTTGCGGGTGATAACGTGCATAAATCACTTAATAATAATCTTCGTCAAACTCGTCTTCTTCGTCTTCCTCAAAGTCGTCATCGAATTCGCGTAAAAATTCGCGTCTGAAACTTTGGTCTTTTTTGAGCAGACTGGTAACGAATTTTCGCAGCGCGGCTTCGTGCAGATTTTCAAGGAGCGCATTTAATTTGCTGCTCGTGTCGCTGAAGTTTCCGTTCCGAACTCCATAGAACACGGCGACTTTGTGTTTGCACACATCGCCGTAATCGTAAGGGCAATCGCATTTGTGTTCGGCAATACTCGCGCCATTTAGCTTGATATAGACGTTGTATTTCTCGCTTCCGAAAACCGTTGCGCTGAATTCGCCTTCGCCGACCTTTTCGAGTTTCTTCACATCGCCGCTCTTGTAATAATCCAAGCCGCGTTCGACGATTTTATTTTCAACTTCGCTTTCAAAATTTTTCAAATTCATTTGCTTATCAGCAGTTCGTAAAACGTCTTGTGCCTTTCCCGCGCCATTTTGTAAACCGAGTTTCGCTTTTTATCAAACTTAAATTCCCGACCTTTCGGCGTTTCCTGTTTCTCGATGCTCTCTATTTTGCCAATCATTTCGAGCGCAAGCAAAACCGCTCCGCGAGAAGATGCCTCGCGCGTGTCGGGCAAACTCATATTTTGTCCGAGAACGTCAGAGATGATTTGCGTCCAGACGGGCGACTCGCGCAGCGCGCCGCCCGAGGCGATGATTTCACGAGTTTTTACCACATCGTTTAATTGTTCGTAGATTTCTGCAAAGCGATACGCGACCGCTTCGAGCGCGGCTTGCACGATGTCAATTGTGTCGGTCGAAGAATGCAGTCCCGTAACCGCGCCGTGCGCCGATTCGTGATAGCCGGTGCTGCGCTCGCCGGCGAGAAACGGTAAGAATGTTAACCCGTGAGCGTCCGGTTCGCGCCGGGCGATTTCGCTTTCCGTCTGGTCGTCGTTTTCCTTAAGACGCAAATTGTCTTTCAGCCAATAATAAAGCCCGCCGCCGTCTGACAGTGCGCCGCCGATGATAATCCGCGTCCGGTCAATCCGGTAACACCAGAGACCGCTCGGAATTACGGCGGGCGGCTCGCCTGAATAGGCGACGCGCATTGCGCCGGAAGTGCCGATCATCAGCGCGGCTTTCTTTTTCTCCAGGCAGCCCGCGCCGACGTTGTTCGCCGCACCGTCGCCGATTGCCGCGAACCATTCGGCGTTTTTTAATCGCGCCCAACGATCCTGATATTTTTTGTTTAATCGAAAAGTCCGCGCGTCTTCGGCGATGACAGTGGGCAGATTTTCCTTTTTTATTTTGAGAAATTCGAGCAGCTCCGCGTCCCAATCATTGCGGCGAATGTCGAAAATTCCAGTCGCGCTCGCCATCGAAACGCCGGTCGCGGCTTCGCCGAAAAATTTCAGCCCGGCGTAATCGCTGAATGAAAGCCAACGTTCGGTCCGGGCGTAAACTTTCGGGAAATCATTTTTCAGCCACAAAAGTTTCGCCGTCCAGAAACTCGAATGAAACCGCGCGCCCGTGCGATTGTGAATCGTCGTCTCGTCGAACTCGCCGCGCAAATCGGCGACGTATTTTCGGCTTCTCGTGTCCGCCCAGCCGAAAATTTTCGTCGTCGGCTTTCCGCGTTTATCAATGCCGACCAGACTGTGCCAGAACGACGAAGCGGCGACGTACCGGATTTCGCCTTTTATTTTCGCCGACTTTTTCAAAACGTCGTCAATTGCCGCTTCGACTTGAGCTAACGCTTCCGCCGCGTCAATCTCCGCGCCGCCGTCGTCGGTCGCCGTCAGTTGCCGCTCGTGTTTGACCATCGTTGCGGGCAGAACGTTGGCGGACGAATCATACAGCGCGGCGCGGACGCTCGACGTTCCGATGTCCAAAACTAAAATTAAAAATTTCATTGCGGTGCCGAGTTTATCAGACAAAAAGAAAGGCGAAAACTTCAAACGTCTTCGCCTTTGCGGGAAACTCCGAACGTCTTTTTGAACCACCAGCGCAGACCGACGAAGAGAAAGCGGTAATCTTTGAAAAACTCGGGCGGCTTGCCTTCAAAATAATGTCCGACGAATTGCAGAATCCAGCCGGCGACGAAAAGCGCGAGCGGGATTTTCCAAAATCCGGCGACGAAAAAACACGTCGGAATCAGCAGCAGCGACAGCGCGATCATCGGAATGCCGAAGGTGTGCGTCAATTTATTAATCGGATGCGTGTGCGATTCCGAATAATCGTCAATCCATTCGTCCCAGCTTTTGCCGCCCATCATAAGTCTTTTCTCCTTTTGTTTTTTCCTTCGGATTTTACTACGAATTTATCTTTTTGCAAAAAATTTTATCTTCAAATCGTCTTCCGTATTTTTCGTTTCCCGCAATTCAAAATCTTCGAGAAAATCCGTCGGCATAAACGTATCGGCGTCTTCGACGCTCGCGGGAATTTCCGTGACAATCCATTCGTCAATCGCGTCGGCGAAGTGTTCATAAGTTTTCGCGCCGCCGATGACGAACACATCGCATTTCAAATAATGCGCTAATGCTAAAACTTCTTCCTGGCTTCGCAAAAGCAGAACATTCGGCTGCGTTTCGATTTCCGACTTGCGGCTCAGAACGATATTCAGGCGATTCGGCAGCGGCTTGCCGATTGATTTCCAAGTATTAAAACCCATCACGACGGCGTGATTCGTCGTGGTTTGTTTGAAAAATTTCAGGTCGGACGAATAATGCCACGGCAGTTTGCCGTCTTTGCCGATGGCGAAATTTTTTGCGATGGCGACGATTCCGATTATCATTTTTGTAGAATTAGAGAACGAGTTTCGCGCCCTTATAAACCGCAACGGGCGAGCCTTTCGCCATAAAAATCGAATACGGTTTTTCGTGCGCTAAAAAAGCGAACTGC
>CADCUR010000151.1 GCA_902805935.1 uncultured Pyrinomonadaceae bacterium | reverse complement strand
AAACACAGCCGGGACTGGATGAAAAGTGTTATCGCCTTCAGGATTCGATTTGATTTCGATGTTGTACCTGACGGGCTGGAGCTTATTTTTTTTAACGTACTTGCCGATTTCCACAAAAACCTCGCTTAAAAGCGGCTTGTAGGTTTTCATTTTCCGTTGTTCGGGAAAATCCTTGTTTCCGATGCTTCCGACATCGTATTTTTTGATTTCGGAATAATCCATTTTGTATATGTTATGTTCCTTCTGTTTTTCCGGCGGAATAGGCTTACCGTTTTTATCGAGGGAAATGAGGGACGAAAACCAGGGCTCATGCGAAACCACGAGTTTATTATCGCGACTGACGACAACGTCCAATTCGATGGTTTTTAAGCCGTATTCCAGAGCTTTGATAAAAGACGGAATCGTATTTTCGGGCAATAGTCCGCGTGCGCCGCGATGACCTTCGATCTCAAAGGTTGGCGAAGTCTGGGCGAATACGCTCATTGCAAAGAGTAAATAAATAAAAAGAAGCGTTGTTTTCATATTTTTGTAAATTTATTTTTCGATTATCGCTGTTTATAAACAGCGGCAATTTTTTAATCGCCGCTGTTTATATTGAGTAAAATGCCGATTAAAGTTATTCGTTCCGAGAAAGAAAACTTTAACTTAGAAAGAAAATTTTAAGGCGAGCTGAATTTGACGAGCCGGAAACGCGCTGCGGATGGTTCCGAAAGCCGCGCTGTTGATGTCGGAATTCGCCGCTTGAAAATTCGTGCGATTGAACAGATTAAAGAATTCGGCACGCAATTCCAGCCTGGTTTCCTCGTTTATCGGCAAGCGAAATTGTTTATGCACGCCCAGATCGAATTGGAAAAAGTTGTCGCTTCTGGCGATGTTGCGTCCGGCGTTGCCGAACGGCTGGTCTAAAGTCGGAGTCGTCAAACAGGAGCGGACGAAATAGCCGTTCGTCGGATCGGGACGGCTTTCACGGTTAACCGGGTCGCAGACCACATTCGGGCGCAGCGCCACGCCGCCCAGAAACGACGGCAAGTTATTTGTCACCGGCGACGGTCCATAGCGGAAATTTATCGGCTGCCCGCTCGTTATCGTGTTGACGCCGCTTAAAACCCAGCCTCCCAAAATAGAATCGAGAACCGGATTCAAATTGCCGCCGAGCCGTCGCCCGCGACCGAACGGCACTTCAAAAACGAAGCTCGTCGTGTTGTTGAAAGGCTGGTCGTAGGCTCCGATTCCTTTATCGGCGCGGATGTCGTAAACGTTCTGCGGCGTTCCGGTATTGCCGTTCGGCTCTTCCAGTACCTGCGAAGCGTTATCCAGTGTTTTCGACCAGGTGAATGAATTGAGGAAATACAAACCATTTGCGAAACGCCGTTCGAGCTTGACTTGCAGCGCGTTATACTCGGAAAAGCCTTCAGGCAGAACCGCCGAGATCGTCCCGAATCCCTGAATCGGGCGACGCGCCTGCAGGGACGGTCGCTGGGCGGCGGGAAGTAACAGTTCGGCTAGGGTGAGCGGACGAGCTTGATTGTAGTCGGCGAGAATCACCAGATTTTTAGCGCGGTTACCGACATACGCCACATCGAGAACCATATTGCCGAAAATTTCCTGCTGGATGGAAAGCTGCCAGTTCTGCACGCTCGCCGTTTTATTATCGCGCGGAATATAAAGCGTCACGTTGTTCGGCAAGCCGCTCGTAGGATAACCTTGCTGCGTCGCACGGAAACAATTGCTCGCAAAGGCATCGCCGACGCACATCGGATTAAGGGCCGGGTCGGGCGCATTTTGCGCGACGGCGGCGCGGGTGATAATCGGAAAATTCGTGCCCAAAACGTCCGCGCTGCCGAGACGATTCAAGTAATTGTAACCGACGCCGTAACCGCCGCGAATCACCGTTTTCTCGAAAATGTTATAAGCGAATCCGAGCCGCGGTCCGAAGTTGTTGTAGTCGGGATCGACTAGTGCGCGGTCGTAAAGCGAGCCGTCTTTGGCGAGCAGAATCGAATTCGTCACCGGGTCGTAATTCGACAGGCGATTATCTTTTTCGTAATACGGCGTGCCGAATTCGTAGCGAAGTCCGAGATTGAGCGTCAGTTTCCGGTTGACTTTGAAATCATCCTGAATATAAGCGAAATGAAAACGCTGGCGCATCTGGGCGACCGTCAGGTTTGCCAGTTCGTATTGACTTCGCAGACCGAAGAAAAAGTCTGCCAGATTATAAAGATTGTTCGCCGATGCGCCCGACGGGCGGCTGAATTGTCCGGTATAAGTGTCGAGCCCTAAAAGCGGATTCGTGTCCTGCACTTCGGTGTTGACGGCGAGATATTCGTAGCCGGTTTTCAAACTGTGCCGACCGCGGTTAAAGGCATAGCTTGCCCGAACATCATTATTAGTCGGATTCTGATATTGCGGGTTGGTCGCCTGTCGTCCGAGCTGCGACAATCCGCCGATCGTTTGAGTGGTCAAACCGCCGGTGATTTCCGGGTCGGTCGGCAAGCCAGTGATACCGTAAAGCTCGAACGGACTGGCGCCCCCTACAAGCGGCGGGCGTTTCCCCGCGTCAATTTGGGAGCGCGAAAAACGAACGTCCAGAACCGAAGCGTTCTTAAATGCGTAAGTTGTGCCGATGACCAGTTGTTTATTGAGAATGTCCACGAAACCGTTCTGGTTGCTCCCCGACGGTCCGGGAATGTTCGGCGCTTCAAAGGCATTCGATTTGCGATAACTCCAGCGACCGAAAATACTGAAACTGTCAGTAAAGTTATGATCGACGCGCACGTTGTATTTGTCATTAAAATTGCGGTTTAAAACCAGTTCCTGGTAATTTGAACCAGCCACGCTGGTTAGATTCGGGGCGGGCAAATCATTCAGAACTTTTTGAGCGAAAGGGGTGAACGGAATTTGCGTTCCAGCCGCGTAAGTCGCGCCCGTGAGCGGATTACGCACCGCAACTGTCAGAATTCCGCTTCGCTGGGCGAGCGTGGGAATGTTTGAGTAAACCAGATTTTTCTGGATCTGCCGGAAGCCCTCGTAATCGCCGAAGAAAAATGTCTTGTCTTTGATGATCGGACCGCCGAAGGTGAAGCCGAATTGATTGCGATTCAAGGGCGGCTTGACTCCGCCGAGCGGTTTGAAAAATCCGACGGCATTTAACACCGTGTTGCGGTTAAACGCCCACGCCGAGCCGTGAAAATCGTTCGTTCCCGAACGATACGAAGCGTTGATGACCGCGCCGCCCGAACGCCCGAATTCGGCGCTGTAAGTATTGGTCTGCACTTTGAATTCCGCGACCGCGTCTGGGGACACCTGCACGACCTGGCTCGAAAAGCTCTGGTTGCTCGTCCCGTAGGCGTTGTTGTCAATGCCGTCGAGCAGAAAATTGTTCATCGTCGCCCGCAAGCCGTTGACGTTAAACGCCGCTTCGCGCCCGCCTCCTCCGATTGAACTGTTCGTGTGCGACTCGCGAACGCCGGGAGCAAGCAAAACAAGGTTGGCGTAAGAGCGACCGTTAAGCGGCAAGGCGACGATAGTTTTGCGCTGAACGACGACGCCGATCTCGCTGGAGTCGGTTTGCAGAGGATTTGCCGCATCGGTTACAACGACCGTTTCGGTTGCCGTCGCTACTTGAAGCGTTAAATCCACTCGCTGCCGTGCGTTAATCGTCACCTCGACTTTGTCGGCAAGAGTTTTATTAAATCCGTTTGCTTCGACAATAACCTGATAAACGCCGATTTTAACAGCGGCGAATTGGTAATCGCCGCTTGCATCGGTGGTTGTCGTTTGAGTTATTTCGGTGCCGACGTTTTTTAAGGTGACGGCGGCACCTTCGATGACTGCGCCGTTCGGATCACGAACCGAACCGAGAACAGTAGCGGTT
>CADCUR010000150.1:300-3985 GCA_902805935.1 uncultured Pyrinomonadaceae bacterium | reverse complement strand
CGGATACAAAGATTAAGCCGCGAGTTTTGACGCTCGCGGCTCTTTTTATTTAATGTTCGAGTAATTTAAGGAATAAACGCATTAGGCACAGGTTTATCGGTTGCGGTGCCGAAAGCCACTCCGGTGAATCCTGCCGTGCTTCTGTTCAGATACCACACGCCGTCACGAAAGACAGCGACATCAGTCTTACCATCACCGTCGTAATCTGCCGGAACCGGAGAGTCTGTTCCTAATCCGAATTGAATAGCGGTGAATCCGAGTTGGCTTCTGAGTAAATACCAGACTCCATTCGAGGGTCGGAATACAGCCACATCAACCTTGCCGTCGCCGTCATAATCGCCGGCTACCGGCTTGTCGGTTGATTCTCCAAAAGCAATGCCGGCAAATCCTAATTGGCTTCTTTGGAGATACCAGGTTCCCGCACGGAAAACCGCCACGTCCGTCTTGCCGTCGCCGTCGTAGTCCGCCGCAACGGGTTTGTCGCCCGCTTGCCCGAAAGCGATGGCGGTGAAACCGAGCGTTGATTGCAGCAGATACCAAGTGCCGTTTGACGGACGGAATACGGCTATGTCGGCTCGCCCGTCGCCGTCGTAATCTGCCGGAACGGGAATGTCGCCGGCGGAACCGAATTGCAAACCGAAGAATTGATTGGTCGAGCTGTTCAAGCGATACCAGAAACCTTCGCGAAAGACTGAAATATCGGTTCGTCCGTCTCCGTCAAAATCCGCCGGAGCAATCAAATCCCCGTTTTGTCCGAAGTTTGCTGCCGAAAAAGCGTTGTTTGAGCTAAGCAGGCTGTACCAGGCTCCGCTTGATGGGCGAAATACTGAAAGGTCGGCGCGACCGTCGCCATCGAAATCAAATTGCGTGCGCGCCTGAGCATCTAGCGACACGCTAAATATGTATGCCGAACCCTGGTCGATATTTGAGCCGACCTCATCTTCGGCTGCGCCCGCCGCAACCGTCGAACCTTCGATAGCGACCGTCCCGCCGAAAAAATCTCCGTTCGACCCGTCGTCGGCTAAGATTTTTAATTGCTGTGTCCAGTTTGTTCCCGTCCGGGCAAAAACATAAGCCGAGCCCCGGTTGACGTTTCCCGAGATTGAGGTAAAGGGCGAGCCGATGACTGCCAGATTTCCGGAAATTGCAACGCTGGTCGCAAAAAAGATTTCGTTCGGGCTGTCATTGGCAACGAGTTTTCCCTGTTGCGACCAGTTCGAGCCGTCGCGCGTAAAAATATAGGCTGCCCCGCGGTCCGTATTTGAGCCGATTCCGGCGGCAAATGCTCCGGCAATGATGGAGTTACCGCTGACTGCGACACTGTTGCCGAGCTGGTCGTTTGCGGCTCCGTCCGTTGCCGCGAGCTTTTGCTGCTGAGTCCAAACCGTTCCGCTCCGCGCGAAAACATACGCCGCTCCTTGGTTTGTATTTGACCCGACATCAGCCAAAAGCGCGCCGACGACCGCTGTTTCACCGTCGATGCCGGCGCTAATTCCGAACCGGTCGTTAAAGCCGCCGTCCGGTGAGGTCAACTTTTGCTGCTCGCTCCAGCTTCCGCCCGAACGAACAAAAACATAGGCTGAGCCTCGTATCACGCCGTTTATTGTATCGCCGGGCGCGCCCACGACGACCGTATCTCCACTGAGACCCAAGCCCCAGCCGAACTGGTCTGGCGCCGCTCCGTCGCTCGCCGTCAGTTTTGCCTGCTGCGACCAGGCGGAGCCGTTTCTGACAAATACATACGCCGAACCTCTCGCCGAATCATCTCCGTTAGCGCCGACAACAATCGTGTCGCCGCTGATTGCGACTCTCCAGCCGAATCTATCGCCCGGAGCGCCGTCCGTTGCAACCAGTTTGGATTGAAAAGTCCAGCCGTTACCCGAGCGGACGAAGACATAAGCCGAGCCCTGATCGTTGTTTGTGCCAACATCATCAAAGACCGCTCCGACGACTGCCGTATTGCCGTTGATCGCGATACTGGTTCCGAAACGGTCGTCATGGCTGCCCTCCGATTGCGTCAGACGGGCTTGCTGCGTATATGTCGAAGCATCAGTTTTCCGGCTTTCTGCCGAGCGCGCCCGGACTTGCCCGCCTTCAATCAAATCCTCTAAAGGAAAAAGGCTGAAAGTCGCCGCCAAAAAAACTGTTGCCGCCAAAATCAAACCGATTTTCTTTGAAGCTAGGTTATGCATAAACAAATTGATATTCTCCCAAAGGATTATCGCACATCACCCGCCATTCTCAATGGACTTTTTACTGTAGAGTTTACACATTCCACGGGATTTTCAAGAGGATCGAGGACGAGTTTGCGGGAGCTGACAGCAATAGGCAGAAATTAATGCCAAAAACGATTATGAATGTTTTTATTTGATTCAGAATATTTATTAGATGGGGATTAGCAGAATTCCCGAAAAGGGGCATTTTTGAGACGCTCCTTTTTATCTCTCGAACAATTTACAAGAACCCTTCGTTTTTAGCTATGTGATTGCGGATCAGGTGCATGCAGTTATCCTGCGTTGCAAAAGGTTGTTGCGCCGGATTTGCCCTTTAGCTCCGGGATTGAACCATTCACGATATTGATGACATTGATACTAATTTGGATCAACGCATGTATGGGGCAACGTTACTGGCAACTATCCTTAACTCCTTATTAGTTAAGGGTATTTTGCCGCGCAACCTCGCCCAGCGGAGAGATGTCGGCGGGGCGTCAGACGTAGCAGCAGCGTCTGAACCATACAGAATGCGCTTGAGTCCTATCTGACGGATAAACCGGGCGATCTCTTGCATCGTTTTCTCCGGATTGCTCGTGATAGCCGCAGCAGGTTCAATCTCAGTTAAGTCAAAGTACATGTTCTTAGTACGCGGGTCGCCAGCCGCGACCGCATCGGCAAATACCGTTAAGGCAGATGGAACAAACTGATTTCCGCCCCAAAGGTGCGCTATCTGAACAACGACGTCTGGAGCAGCTGGAAGCAATTCTTTCAGGAAAATTTCTGCCTGCTCCCTTCCATAAGGATTTACGTTAGTGTGAACGACAATCGCCAGTCCAAGCTCGTTTGCAGTTTGGAAGACCTGGCGTACCTTCTCTAGATGCTCTGGGTTGAGCACGTTAACGCCTGAGCTGCGGAAGTGTATTTTGATCCCCTTCATGCGAAGCTCGCTGGCGCACCGCCGCAGCTCTTTTTCGGCATAGTCCTTGAGCGGGCTGACGCCGCAGAAGGCGACCAAACGATTAGGGTAGCGCGCGACCTGCGCGGCAGCCCAGTCGTTTTCCGCCCGCACATTCGCGTACTCGTCGCCAGCCCACACTCTGAGCGGGCGCGGCGGTCCTCCAAACCAGTAGGCGACTGAAAGCACCACCGCCCGCTGAATACCGGTTTCATCCATGTCCTGTATGAGTTGATCAGCTGTCAGAGGTTTGGCGAATGGCGGCTGGACGGTAGGCGGAACCGACGTCGACTGTTCGGTATCGATCCGCCAGACCCCACTTTGATCCTTCTTGAGTCCAAGCATAAAATTCATTCTGCCTTCAGGGATGTCCGCCGAAACTGCAACGCCTATTACATACGCGACAGAGTCGTCGACGGCAAAAGACTGGGGAATAAAACGGGTCTTGGGTGCGTATGAACCGACTATTCGCTGGATGTTAGCGCGCCCATAAACCCAAGGCTGGCTTTCTGACATA
>CADCUR010000150.1:0-290 GCA_902805935.1 uncultured Pyrinomonadaceae bacterium | reverse complement strand
GAGCCGTATCCGTGTAAAGATCCCCAATATCCTTCGTCCCCATAATTCGGTTTCGTTCCTGAACGACGCGGTTCAACCCCGGAGGTAGTTCAGGAGCAGGGGACAATGGCAACCAAGATATGACTGCCCTCGGTCCAACTATGTGTTGGTGGTGGTCAACACGCGGCACGATCCCCCCGCGCTCAGTGATACCTTTGAGTGGACCAACTGCGCGTGACCGCGCCGCGCTGTCTCTTCTAGGAGTGCTTCTCTGCTGCGCAAAGCCAGGAGTAAAGCCGATGATAATGATG
>CADCUR010000149.1 GCA_902805935.1 uncultured Pyrinomonadaceae bacterium | reverse complement strand
GGAATCTGAAGCGTTGTATTCTGAGCCGGCACCGCGTATGGCGCGAGTAAGGCAAAAATTAATAAAATAGCTTTTTTCATCTAGTTTGTTTCTTCTAAAAAATATATTCGGTCAATAAATCAATTCGGCTGTAACTCGGCAAAAGCCATAAATTTTAAGGTCGGCGATATTTTCGGTTTCAATCTTCACGACTTATTCCCGCCGTTCGCCCCGACGAATCTTTTTCCGCCGAATTGTTAGAAGTCGGTTGTTTTACCGAATGCGCCCAGCCTTTCAGAAACACCGCCCCGTTTTGATTCGCATTGGCGAAGCCCACGCCGTCGGGTCTCAATTCGGCGAGCCAACCATCATAAAAAGGCGTTCCGATTGGAAAACTGAAAGTTTGCTGCAGAGCTTGCGAATAAAGCATCACCTCGGTCTCGCCGTTGCCGCCGCTGACCATTCCAACGGGCAGCAAATCAGCAATCGCTAAAACTGTTGATTCGGGTCCGCCGTCTCGTCCGGCTCTTATTTTTTCCTCTCGGAGACGCTTTCGGTCATTGGTGGCTTCGGGCGAAGCGACATAGTTAACGCCCGTTCCGGCTGCGCCTGCTCCCGGATAATTCGGGTAATTTCCGGCTGCCGAACCTGCGGACGTGCCGGGACGGTTGCCGGAATTGTTTTGCGCGACGGACGATTGCGGCGCTGGCTGCTGCTGTTGCTGTCCCAGTCTGGCGCTTGCCGCGGCGACGGCGGCGCGCGTTTGGGCGGTATCGCTGATGCCGTTTTTATCGGAAAACGGGTCTTTTATTTCAACCGCGTCCGGTATCGGAGCCGACGCCAAAACTTTAGCCAAATCGTTTTCTATTTTCGGTTCAATCGGCTTCAAAGCCGGTTGAGCCAGCGAATCAGTTTCGGTTTGCTGGCTTTCCCACATCGTTGCGAAAACGTCATACGCTAAGCCGCTTAAAAAAACCGCGAGGAAAGTTGCGACGAAAAGCAGCGCTAACTTTAAAGATAAACGGTCTTTAAGCGGTAAAGACGTGGCGGGCGTTAATCTACCGGACATCATTACCTCCTTCGACGTTTTGGCTGGCAGCCAAATCAGCGGGAATAGCGGGCATTTCCGCGGGCGGCGGCGCGTGATAAGCGATCAGGGTAAAACCGGCGGAAACCGAATTTTTGAGCGAAACGACCGAGTAATTACGAACCAGCAAAATGCGCGGCATACGCGAAATGTCGGTGAAAAAGCGCACCACTTGCGGATAAGGTCCGGTGACGATGGCGGGAATTTCCCGCTCATACAATTTTTCGGCTTTCGGCGATTTCACCGATTCCTTGACCGCCTGCAATCCGGTTAAAGTAACTCCGTTGCGCCGCGCCGCCGTCTCGACCTGCCCTAAAACTTCGGAAATTTCGGTTTCTTCGGGCAAAAGCGGTTTGGCTTCCTGATAAAGGTCAACTATTTTTTTGAATTTGGCGCGAAATTGCGGCTCTTCGGCGAGCATATTTTCCGTTCTTTTATTTTCCAATTCCTTTTTTACGACCTGTTCGCGGTATGCGCGCGCGGATTCCGCCCAGCCGCCAAGCACGTAACCGTAAATCAAATAGCCGATTCCGAGCGAAAGAATCATCATCACCGCGAAAGTAACAAGCGATCCATACTTCATTGATTCGCGCAGAACGCTTCCGCCGAGCGAATTAAAAGAACCGGATTTTTTATTTGTAATCATAAATTCAAACTTTTTATCAAAACTTAACAATGCCGCCTTTCAAAGATAAAAATTGAAAACTACGGCGTCGGCGCGGGCGTCGCTGTCGCGGCGGCAGGCGTCGCCGCGGTTCCCGGCGGCGTGGGCGGCTTATTTTTATCGGGCGGTGCGAATTCCGCCATCGGCATATAATTGCCTCTAATGCTCCAGGCGATAACGCCCGGCGCGGTGTTGCTGTTGGTCAAATTAGAGCCGGTCATTGCGGGAAGAGCAGGTTGGGTGCTAGTAGGCGCGGCGGTCGGCGCGGCGGTTTCCTGAACTTCGTAAGCTAAATTACTAAACAGCCTCGTTCCGCTTCCGGTTCCTCCGGCGAATTCGAGCGACCTTAAAAATGAAGTAACCGCGTCTTTATTGCGCGCCAGTCCTCTTATTTCTACGCAGTCGAAACAGTTAGCGTTATTCGTAGCGCCGGCTGCGGCAGGAGCGGCGCTTCTGGCAGTGCCGCCCGTATTGCCTAATTTCAAATCCGCCACGTAAAACGACGGGTCAATGTTAAACGGATAACTCGAATTAAGCTCATACAGCATACCGATGCCGACCGGCTGCTGGCGGCGCAACCCGCTGACCTGCGTGATGAATTCCTGATACCACTTAAGATTGGCTTCGTATGATTTGCGCCGGTCGAGCGCCGGTTTCAAATTGAGCGTTTGAGCGTCGGCGCGAATCTCTCGAATGCCCGTCATAATTTGCGTCCGAATGAGGTCGGCGGTTATCGCCAGCAGTGCGGCAAAAACCAGAACAATCGGCGCCAGAAGCGCAAAAACCGCCTGGTTGCGTCGTTTGAGCAAATGAATTTCTTCGATGCGCCGCCGTTCGATTTCTTCCTTGTCGGCAAGCACCAGAATATCGCGCGCCAGATTGACCGGCGGCACAATTTCGGCACCCGCCGCCGTCGCGTCGCCGAATGTAAACGAGCCGAAAAGCAGTCCGCCCGCGACGGCTTCGTCGGACGGAGCCGGAAGTTGAAAAAAATCTAAGCCGGAGTTAGCCGAGTATTCGGCGACAATCGGAGCGATTACTTCGGACAGCCCGGGTTCGCTTCCCCAAACCACCTGCGCGTAACTCGAAAGTTCCAACTGTTCGAGTTTTTCCGGCGAAAGCTGCAGGAAAAGCTGGTCAAGAGCGTGCCGAACGTATTTTTCTAAACGTTCGTCGCGCGGGCTTCTAACTTCCTCGGTCGGCGCGGCAATTGAAGATTCGTATTGCGGCTGGCGCGCGCGGCGCTCGGCAGCGATGATTTCGGGCGAAAAGCCGCCGGAATTTTCATCTGTAGTGCGTGACAGGCGATTGATTTCCGCCGGAGCCGAAAAAGCGTATTCGCTGAAAAGTCCCGCTGCCGGACTCCATAACCCGTAGCTGAAACCGGCTTTGCCGATGAGCAGAAACGCCGTCGCTTCCGATGCTTTTTCGTCTCTTAAAACGACGGCGCCTTCTGGCAGAGCGGTTAAAAAATACCGCGCCGCGCATCTGAGCGGAGTTTCAACCGTCAGATTGGTAAAACCCGGCGCGCTCTCGCCAATCAGCGAACGTATCCTTTCGCGCGTCGCCTGAATGTGCTGGCGCGGAACTTCGGTCATCGCCACCTGCCCGTTCGGAAGTCGCCGGATCGAACAAGCGGTGTCCTCAAGCGCCGTTTCAAACACCGGATGATTGTCGGTGCCGAGAAACATTTGCCGCTCGGCGTTTACCAGCCATTCGATTAATTCATCGTCGTCGAAAGCCAGAACATCGCCGCTGAGGGCGAGGATTCGCGTTCGCTCGGAAAAATCCGAAACCGCCGTTAAATAATTCGTCTGTTCGGAAAACTGCGACAAATTGGCGTTGCCCGCCCGCCGCATAGCGAGCGCCGCCGTCAGGTTGAAACCGGCGGGAAAACGCGCCAAATCCAAATCGTAAGAACCGGCGGCGTCTCCGGGTATCGGCGAGGCGACGACGACTTCGCGTTCGCCGCTCCAGACGACGGCGAGCTGATCGGGCGACGACGCCTGATTGTTTTCAGCGTCGAAGCCGAAAGCGCTTTTTTCTTTAGTGCCAAAAGTATTTCTCATAGAAAAGCCAACCGAAAAACTGTTTGCAGCTTTCGGTTAAACGAGCCGGGTTGTTTTGCAAATCAAGCGGTATGAAAGAGGAGAATTTCATACGCCTCGGCAATATAATTTAGTCGGCTCAATTTACTAACGCACAAAAATTAAATGAAAGTTATAAATAAAGAAACTTTTTTAAGTTTCGGATGCGTTTGTTTCTTTCTTTATTTTTTAAAAAAATACATTTCTT
>CADCUR010000148.1 GCA_902805935.1 uncultured Pyrinomonadaceae bacterium | reverse complement strand
ACACGAAGAACGCACGAAGTTTGCGTTAAATTTCTTCGTGTTATCTTCGTGCCGCTTCGTAGTTGAACAACTAATTTGTTAAGCCGCTTTTGCCGCCGCGACGACTTTTTCTGCTGCGTCATTCATTCCGTCGGCGGAGATGATGCCGATGTCCGATTCGCGCAAAACTCTCTTGCCTTCTTCGACGTTTGTGCCTTCGAGACGGGCGACAATCGGAATTGAAACGCCGAGATTTTTCGCTGCCGCGACCACGCCGTTAGCGACCATATCGCAGCGCACAATACCGCCGAAGATGTTTATCAAAACGGCTTTGACGTTTTCGTCGGCGAGCAGAATTTTGAACGCCTGTTCGACCCGCTCTTGCGACGCGCCGCCGCCGACATCGAGAAAGTTTGCCGGTTCGCCGCCCGCGAGTTTGATGATGTCCATCGTCGCCATCGCCAGACCCGCGCCGTTAACCATACAGCCGATATTGCCGTCGAGCTTAATGTAATTCAAATCGTATTTCGACGCTTCGATTTCGAGCGGTTCTTCCTCGCCCAAATCTCTGAGTTCGGCGTAATCCTTATGCCGATACAAGGCGTTGTCGTCGAAATTTACTTTCGCGTCGAGAGCAATAAGGCGGTTATCTTTGGTCAGCAAAAACGGATTGATTTCGAGTAGGGAAGCGTCCATTTTCACGTAAGCGTCGTAAAGCGACAGCATAAATTTCGTCGCTTGATTCACCAAATCTGATGGAATGCCCAAACCGAACGCGATGTTTCTGGCTTGGAACGGGCGCAAGCCAACCGACGGATCAATCGCTTCTTTCAAAATCAATTCGGGCGTTTCTTCGGCGACCTTTTCGATGTCCATTCCGCCCGCTTTGGAAGCCATAAAAACGTTTCTGCCGATTACGCGGTCAAGAGTTATCGCCAAGTAAAACTCCTGGTCAATCGGCAAACCTTCTTCGATTAGAAGAGTTTTCACTTCGCGTCCTTCCGCGCCCGTCTGGTGCGTGACGAGATTCATTCCAATCATTTGTTCGGCGATTGCCCGCGCTTCTTCCGGCGATTTGGCGAGTTTGACGCCGCCGCCTTTGCCGCGTCCGCCCGCGTGAATCTGCGCTTTGACAACTACAATGTCCGTTCCTAATTCTCCCGCTGCTCGCTCGGCTTCATCGGGCGTTCGAGCGACGATGCCGCGCGGCACGGGAACGCCGTGATCTTTCAAAAGTTCCTTTCCTTGATATTCGTGAATTTTCATAAAGATTTTTCGTCGGTGTTTTGTTTTGAAAAGCACCAGAAGTTTAACTTTGCGCAGAACAAAAAGCAAAGACGGTCTTTCGTCAGACCGCCTTTTCAAAATTTGATAAATTTCAAACTCTTACAATCTTCGTCGGTTTTCAACTCTTTACTCTTCGGCTCGATTACTGCGACTTTTCGACGAGTTTGAGCAGCGTGCGAACCGCAATCGCCGTCGGACCTTTCGCCCGATGCGGTTTGGCGTCGTCCGACCAAGCCGTCCCCGCGATGTCGAGATGCGCCCACTTGGCGTTTTTGACAAATTCCTGAATAAAGACCGCGCCGATAATCGTTCCCGCTTTGCGTCCGCCGCCGATATTTTTGATGTCGGCGATGTCGCTTTTGATCATCTTGCTATATTCTTTGCCGATGGGAAGCTGCCAGAAATTTTCGCCCATTTCTCGTCCGCATTCGATGATTTCGTCAACGAGCTGCTGGTCGTTGCCCAATACCGCGGTGTTTAAATCGCCGAGCGCGATAATCACCGCGCCGGTCAGCGTCGCCATATCAACGATGCGCGTCGCGCCCTGCTTTTCGGCATAGGCGACCGCATCAGCCAAAACCAGACGACCTTCGGCGTCGGTGTTGAGAATCTCGACGGTTTTGCCGTTCGAGGCGGTAACCACGTCTGAGGGGCGAGTCGCACTGCTGCCCGGCATATTTTCGACCGCCGCGACGATTCCCAAAACCGGAACTGTCGGCTTCAGCAGCCCGATTGCCCGCATCGTGCCGATGACGGTCGCGCCGCCCGACATATCGTATTTCATCGCGTCCATTCCCTCGGCGGGTTTGATGGAAATGCCGCCCGTGTCGAACGTGATGCCTTTGCCGACGAGCGCGAGAAGTTCGCCTCTTTTGCCGGTTGATTTTTTCGGTTCATAACGGAGAACAATCATTTTGGCGGGCTGGTCGGAGCCTTTGGAAACCGACAGCAGCGAACCCATTCCGAGTTTTTCCATTTTCGCTTCGTCGAGGATTTCGCATTTCAAGCCGACTTCTTTCGCCATTTTTTCGGCGCGTTTCGCCATCTCGGTCGGGTGCAGAACGTTCGGCGGCTCGTTCGCCAAATCGCGCGTAAAGTTCATCGAATCGCCGATGATTTCGCCGCGCGTCAAAGAGTCTTTTATATTTTTAACGTTTCCGCCTTCGACAAACAAAGCGAATGTCTCAATTTTACGGTCGTTCTTGTCGCTCGATTTATATTTGTCGAGTTCAAATTGGCTGGCGACGACGTTCGCCGCCGCGGTGGTCGCTACTTCAGAAGCGTCCGCGCCGTCGAGCCGAGCGGCGAGCGCGAAACTTTTGACATTGCGTTTCCGCAAATTCCTCGCCGCCGTTCCCGCCAGAATTCCGGCATCTGAAGTTTTATAATCGGCGCGGTCGCCCGCGCCGACGAGCAGCAACCGACTCGCTTTATTTTTTCCGTTCGATTCAAAAATAAAATACGCCGTCTCGCCCGCCTCGCCCTTGAACTCTTCGGATTTAATCGTCGAAGCGATATGTCCGCCGATCAACTCATCCAAGTCTTTCAAAATACCGCTCGCGGCGTTTTCGTCTTTGAAAACCGCCACCGCCAAAGCGTCTACATCCGCGTCCTGAAAATTATCCGTAATCGCTTGAAACTTCATTCGTTCTCCTCGGTTGTGTTTAATTTTTGTTTCCCGCAAAAATTGTTTTGACTATACCTTAACTCAGTTGATTGTTTCAACTTATCTTTTCTTTCATCGCGGCGCGGGTTTCGCGGTCAATCGTCCGGCTCTTTAGATCGTCGCGCTTGTCGTAAAGTTTTTTGCCTTTTGCGACTCCGATTTCAAATTTGATGCGCCCGTTTTTCCAGTAAATTCTCGTCACAACCAGCGTCATTCCTTTTTGCGTCGTCTCCTTTTCGAGCCGAGTGATTTCCTTGCGGTGCAACAGCAGTTTTCTCGTTCGCAGTGGTTCGTGATTGTTTCGATTGCCGTGCGAATAAGGCGAAATATGCGCGTTCATCAGCCAAACCTCCCCGTCTTTCACCGCGACGTAAGATTCTTTTAATTGTATTCGTCCGAGCATCACGCTTTTGACTTCCGTGCCGGCAAGGGCGATGCCCGCCTCGTATTTTTCCTCGATGTGATACTCGAAAAAAGCGTGACGGTTATTGATAATATCTTTTTCGACGGCGGACATAAGATGTTATTTTGGCAGTCAATTTTTCGATAGGCAAGCCGACATCCGAACAAAGCATTTGACAACCGCGTTTGCACTCAATAAATTAGAAATTATTGGGAGATCGTCTAATGGTAGGACTGCAGTTTCTGGATCTGCCTATCGGGGTTCGAATCCCTGTCTCCCAGAAAATTTTTTTATGAACGATTGGCACGAAACCGAAATCCGCGTTCGCTACGCCGAAACCGACCAGATGGGCATTGTTCATAACTCGAACTACCTAATCTGGTTTGAAGTCGGACGTAGCGAATTTTGCCGGGCGCGCGGTTTTTCCTACAAGGAAATGGAAGAAAAGGAAAACGCGCTGATGGTCGTCGCCGAAAGTTATTGCCGCTATAAATCGCCCGCTTATTACGAAGACGTTTTAACCGTTCGCACCAAAGTAGAAGAACTGCGCAGCCGTTCTTTAAGATTTGTTTACGAGATTTATCGCCCGGTGGACGAAACCTTGATTGCCGAAGGCGAAACGCTTCACCTCGTTACCGACGAAAACAAAAAGGTTCGTTCATTGCCTGTAAGTTATAAGAAAAAACTTTTAGCCGACGAAATACTCGACCAAAACGCTTTTCCCGCCGACCAAGCGCCAAGCTAACTCGTTCTCTAGCCAACGTAAATCCAACTCTGTTATACTTTTCTTTAGAACTGAATGGTTATTCATTTTAAAGAAATAAAATTATGATTGAACGCGAACAACTCGAAATGGACGTAGTTTTTGTCGGCGCGGGACCGGCGAATCTGGCTGCGGCTCTGCATCTGAAAAATGCAATTAAAGAACACGACGAACTTGTCGCCAAAGGCAGAAAAGCCGGAAATCCAATCGGCGAACTCGAAATCGGGATCATCGAAAAAGGCACCAACGTCGGAGCGCATATTTTGTCGGGCGCGGTGATGGACCCAATTGCGCTGCGCGAATTGATGCCGGATTTTCTCGAACAGGGCTGTCCGGTTGATTCGACCGTCGAGAGCGACGCTTTTTGGTATCTGACCGAAACGCGCGGCTACGCTTCGCCGATTACGCCGCCGCCGCTGCAAAATCACGGCAAATATATCATTTCGCTGAGCAAAATGTGCGAATGGCTCGGCGAAAAATGCGAAGAAGCGGGAATCAATATCTTTCCCGAATTTCCCGGCGCGGAAATTATTTATAACGAAAACGATGCGGTTATCGGCGTTCGCACCGGCGATAAAGGCATCGGCAAAGACGGTGAGCCGAAAGGGAATTACGAAGCGGGCGTTGATTTGCTCGCCAAAATTACCGTCCTCGGCGAAGGCTCGCGCGGCTCGCTCGCCAAACAATTGATGCAGCGACTCAATTTGATGGACGATAAAGAACCGCAGGTTTTTTCTTTGGGCGTCAAAGAACTTTGGGAAGTTCCCGCCGGAAATTTTGAAGAAGGTCGCGTCGTTCATACTTTAGGTTTTCCGTCGGACACGCAGACTTACGGCGGCGGCTGGATTTACGGAATGAAAAACAACGTCATTAGCATCGGCTACGTCACCGGCTTGGATTACAAAGACCCGCTGATTGACCCGCACGCCGAGTTTCAGAAATTCAAAACGCATCCGAAAATCGCCGAGATTTTAGCGGGCGGCAAAATGCTCAAATACGGCGCAAAAACGATTAATGCGGGCGGCTGGCACACGATGCCGAAACTTTACGCCGACGGCGTGTTGCTCGTCGGCGACTGCGCTTCGTTTTTGAACGGTCAGCGCATCAAGGGAATTCACACGGCGATGAAATCGGGAATGCTCGCGGCGGACACAATTGTTCACGCATTTTCGCACCAGGATTTTACGTCGAAAACGCTCGAAAAATTCCACGAGACATTTAATTCGAGCTGGATTCACGACGAACTTTACGCCGTCAGAAACTTTCACGCTTCGTTCCAATCCGGTCGCTGGTCGGCGCTCGTAAACGGCGGTTTGCAGTTTTTGACCGGCGGTTATTCGTGGGGCTTTATGCCGATGGAGCATCACGTCGCCGGACACGAGCGGATGGAAATGCTTGAAGAGTATGATTATCAGGGCGATTCGATTAAACAACGCTACCCGGATTTAAAGTTCGACAATCAATTAACTTTCGATAAAGTAACTGACGTTTATCACGGCGCGGTTTCGCACGACGAAGACCAGCCTTCGCATCTGCATATTTTAGATACGGAAATCTGCGCGGTGCGCTGCGCTGAAGAATACGGCAATCCGTGCCAGCGTTTTTGTCCGGCAGCAGTTTATGAAATGGAAGACAACCCGAAAACCGGCAGGCGCGAGATAAAAGTCAATTTCTCGAACTGCGTTCACTGCAAAACCTGCGACATTATGGACCCGTATCAAATTATCAATTGGGTGACGCCCGAAGGAGGAGGCGGTCCAAATTACAAGGGAATGTAGAGATTTATGATTTTCAATTTGCGATTGGCGATTGTCGGGAATATGAATTGCTTCGTTTGAAATCAAGTGTAGAATTTGTTTTAGAACGATACACGAAATTTTTCAAAAAGGAGACGTACTTTATGTCAATACCAAACAACGATGAAGTCGAAGGCAAAGCCGAAAATATCGGCGGAAAAATCAAAGAGGGCGTCGGAAATTTGACCGGCGACCGCAGTTTGGAAGCAGAAGGCGAAGCCGACCAAGCCGAAGGTCAAACGCAGGAAACTTGGGGCAAATTTAAACGCGGCGTCGGCGATACGATTGACGCGGTGGGCGATGCGATAAGCAACACCGGCAAAGATGTCAGTCGGTAGAGATTGAAAAGCGGAGGAATGAATTTCTTGTAAACTCATTCCTCCGCTTTTTTTGCGTTTAAAGATAATTTAATCTTCTGGCAATGAAACTCGCCGACGCTTCGCACCGAAAACTCGAATTATTTTTTCGTGAATATCTAGACGACGAAAATTTTCGCTTGCCGACGACACATTTTTACGTCGGCGGTTTCACGAAAACTTTAACGAAAATCATCAGCGTTCACGGCATCACCGTCGGCAGACGCGTTTTTATCAAACCGACGCTGCTTTCATTAAATCGAAACAATTTGCCGAAACTGCCCGAAGACCTTATCGCTCACGAAATCGCCCACGTTTTGCAATACCGGCGCGAGGGTTTTTTGAAATTTCTTTACAAATACGCGACTGATTACTGGCGCAATCTGCGCGCGAAAAAAAAATGGGACGCATTTTCGCGCCAGGAAGCCTATCTGGAAATTCCGTATGAAATTGAAGCCCGCCGAGCGGCAGCGCGCTTTGTAGAATGGAACAAGTTTCAAAGTGAAAAAGTGAAAAAGTGAAAAAGCGGTCGAGTCGGATGGAAACGTTTGATGAGATAAAAATCCACTCTTTCACCTTTTCACTTTTCTACTTTTTCACTTTAGACGGCTGCCATTAAAGATTCAGTCAACTCGCCGGCAGCGATTTCAACATTGCAGTAAGCGGTATGCAATTCCGCGAGATTGTCGGCTTTTAAGTTTTCTTCGGCTTGCAGCAGAATGCCGCCTATTGCCTCGCGTTGTTCGACAGAGACGGAACTTCCGAATTCATGTAGCGCAAGGCGCGTGTTTTTGATTAGCGAATCGAGTTTGTTGCGCTGCAAAATCAATTCTTTGGTCTGCTGGTCTTTTTCCACCGAGTTAATGGATTCGACAATCAATCGTTCGATTTCGTCGGGCGCAAGACCCGAAGAAGGCGTAATTTGCATCACCTGTTCAAAGCCGGTCGTTTTATCTTTCGCCGAAACATTGACGATACCGTTCGCGTCAATTTCAAACGAAACGGCAATTTGCGGAATGCCGCGCGGCGCAGGCGGAATACCGACCAAATCGAATTTACAGAGACTGCGGTTGGCGCTCGCAATCTCGCGCTCGCCTTGCAGAATATGAATTTCCACCGACGCTTGATTATCTACGACGGTTGTAAAGGTCATCGTATTTCTGAGCGGAATCGTCGAGTTGCGGGCGATGAGTTTGACGAACAAGCCGCCGCGCGTCTCCAAGCCGAGCGAAAGCGGCAGCACGTCGAGCAAAACGATGTCTTTAACGTCGCCGCTCAAAACGCCGCCTTGAATCGCCGCGCCCATCGCCACTACTTCGTCCGGGTTAATTTCCGCCGACGGCTCTTTGCCGAAAACTTCCATTGCGGTGCGCGCGATAATCGGCGAGCGCGTTTGTCCGCCAACGAGAATTACCTTGTCAATGTCCGACGGCTGCAGTTTCGCGTCCCATAACGCTTTCTGGCACGGCTCGACCGATTGCTCGACCAAATCCTGCACGAGTTCTTCAAATTTATCGCGCGTCAAAATTTGGTTGATGTGTTTCGGACCCGAATCGTCCGCCGCAATGAACGGCAGATTGATCGTCGTTTCCGCGACGCTCGAAAGCTCGCATTTGGCGCGTTCCGCCGCTTCTTTTAGCCGCTGGAGAGCGAGCCGTTCGTCTTTCAAATCAATGCCGTTTTCGCTCTGGAAAGTTTCCAAAAGCCAGTTGATAATGCGCTGGTCGAAATCTTCGCCGCCGAGAAACGTGTTGCCGGATGTGGATAGAACTTCAAACACGCCGTCGTTGATTTCCAGAATCGAAATGTCGAACGTGCCGCCGCCGAGGTCATAGACGACGACGCGCTCGGATTTGTTTTTATCGAAACCGTAGGCGAGCGCGGCAGCCGTCGGCTCGTTGATTATGCGCTCGACTTCGAGACCGGCGATCTTTCCGGCGTCCCTGGTCGCCTGCCGTTGCATATCGTCGAAATAAGCCGGAACGGTAATGATGGCTTCGGTTACTTTTTCGCCGAGAAATTCTTCCGCCGCAACCTTTAATCTT
The DNA here is from genome assembly GCA_902805935.1 of uncultured Pyrinomonadaceae bacterium. Taxonomy (GTDB): domain Bacteria; phylum Acidobacteriota; class Blastocatellia; order Pyrinomonadales; family Pyrinomonadaceae. The sequence continues at coordinate 24,177 of CADCUR010000148.1, read as the reverse complement.
TGAAGAACAATCGCCGAAATTTCCGGCGGGCTGTAGGTGCGGTCAAGCACGCGGATATGGGCGTCGCCATTCGGGGCTTCGACGATTTCAAACGGAACGCTCTCGCGCATCTTTTCGACTTCGGGCGAATTGAATTTGCGCCCGATCAGTCGCTTGACGGCATATAAAGTATTCGCCGGATTCGTCACCGCTTGGCGTTTGGCGATCTGCCCGACGAGCCGCTCGCCTTTTTCGGTAAAACCGACGACCGACGGCGTGGTTCTGCCGCCCTCTCTGTTCGAGATAATCTGCACCGCGCCGCCTTCCAAGACCGAGACGCAGCAGTTGGTCGTGCCTAAATCAATGCCTATAACTTTGCTCATACTTTAAAGTCCCTGCAGAAGAGTATTGTATTTCGGTTGCGTGATGGTTTTGAAAAATTATTCGGTTCTTGAGGCATTCAAATCGGCGAGCGAAACAAGCGACGGCGAACTGCCGGTCGCGTCGGCGACGGAGACTCTGACCATTGACGGGCGCACCACTTTATCGCCGATGCGGTAGCCGCGCAGAAGTTCCGCCGTTACGGTTTGCGCGGGACAGCGGTCGGTCGTCTCGGTGGCGACGGCTTCGTGGTAATGCGGATCGAACTGTTCGCCGACGGCGATAATCGGCTGCACGCCCATCTCCGCCAAAATTTCGTTGAGCTGCTGGCTGACAAGGACAATGCCTTCAAAAAACTGTCTGAAATCCTGGCTGCACTCTTTGGCGATGTGTTCTGAAGAATCCAGCGCGCGGTTGAGATTATCAACCACGGGCAGCATCTGCGTCGCCAGATTGCTTATTTGATTGCAAAAAGTTTCGCTGCGCTCACGTTCGACGCGGTTTTTGTAATTGTCAAAATCCGTTTGCCGACGGCGCGACGCTTCGTAAAACTCGGCGCGCTCGGTTTCGAGCCGGGCAATCTGATTTCGCAGATTCGAGACTTCCGTCTGAAGCGTTGGATTATTTTCTACCTGCGCCGGATGATTACCAAAAATCGTAACTGCCGTTTCGGGTTTATGCGGCGCGGCGGATAAATCCATTTGCAGAAAATCGGAAATATCCTGTTCGCCGACATCCGATTCGCTGACTTCGATGACCAGCTCGGCTGAAATATCCAAATCCCTTTCTTTAGCTTCGAGTTGTTTGAAAAACTCGTCAATCGAAAGCGTGCTGTCCATTTCAGTTTCTTCGGAAGCGCCTTTTGTGTTTTGCGGATTTTGTTCGGGGTTCATTGCGGTTTTGTCTGCAGACGGTTTTTGTCGAATGATTTATCAACTACTTGAGCGTTCCTGCGTCATTATTCTTTCGAGAATGCTTGCCACGTAGGTGACGATCGAAATCGTTCGGGCGTATTCGATGCGCGTGGGACCGAGAACGCTGAGCGTTCCGACGCTGCCGCCGCCCGCGCCGATGCGGTAGGGCGCGGTGATGAGCGTGCAGTCGCGCAGGGACGAAGCGGAGTTTTCGCTGCCGATAACCACCTGCACGTCGGATTTCAAAGACGGGTCGCGCTCGATACATTCGGTCAGAATTTGCACGAGCCGCGTTTTCTCTTCAATCGTGCGAAGCAAGTCGCGCAATCTTTCAAGGTCGGCAAAGTCGGGCTTGGTTAGAATGTTCGACGCGCCGCCGACGTAAACCTCGCCTTGATTATCGGCTTCGCTCTCAATACTTTGCGAGCAGAGAATCATCGCCGTTTGCAGCAATTTATCAAACAGCGCGGTTTCCTCGTGCATCAATTTCAAAATCTCCGTCCGAATCTCCGCCAGACTTTTCCCGCTAAACCTGGCGTTCAAATAATTTGAAGTGCGGTCGAGCTGTTCATTCGAGAAAGTTTCGTTGAGCCGAATTATCTTGTTATGCACGATGTTCGGCGCAGAAACCAGCACCACGAGAATGCGTTTGTCCGACAAGTTGACGAACTCGATATGCTGCAGACGGTCTTTCGCCAAACTCGGAGAGACGACAATGCCGACGTTTTGAGAAAGAGCCGAGAGAAGCTGCGAAGTTTTTTCCATCAAACGGTCGGGCGCGTTTGGCGATTCGAGTTCGCCCAATCCGAGTTCTTTATTGATCAAACTCAAATCCGCGTTCGAGAGTTGCAGAACGCCCAACAAATTATCCACGTAAAACCGGTAACCTTTATCGGTCGGGATTCGCCCGGCGGAAGTGTGCGGCTGTTCTACGAGTCCGAAATCTTCCAAATCGCTCATCACGCTGCGAATCGTCGCCGAACTCAAACCGGCGTGGTTGGCGAATTTTTCGGCGATAATTTTCGAGCCGATTGGCTCGCCCGTCACGAGATGTTCGTTGATTATGGCGGAAAGAATTATCCGTCCGCGAGCGTTTGGAGCCGTAGAGAAACTTTTTTCGGTTGTCGGACGTTCATCTGAGACAGCCATTTTTCATTTGGCGAATTTGAAGAACACCGCTTGCGGACGGTATTCTTAAGCTATTAAAAGCAATAGCATTTCTCTCTCGTTCGTGTCAAGAAATTTCAGTTAAACTATGATAAACAACCGCGCTCCCGCCGATTTTTCGATGCTTAGAAAATTTTACGAAGAAGCGTTTCAAACTCTTGACCCAAACCGCGTGACGCCCGACATCGAAGTGCGTTTTTATCCGTATGTCGGAATCAATCACACGATTCGGCTTCGCGGCGGCAAAATTTTCGTGCGTCTGGCGGAAATTTGCCAAAACGCGCCGCTCGATGCGCAAAGGGCTTTGGCGTTTATTCTGGTCGCTAAACTTCTGCGAAAAAAAGTTCCGCCGCTCGCCGCGAAAATTTATCAATCGTTTGTCAAAAGTCGGGAAATGCAGGCGAAGGCAGTTGAAAACAAACGAGCGAATGGACGAAAAATCATCACTTCGCCGAAAGGCGAAATTTATGATTTGGACGAAATTTTCGCCAGATTAAATCGGACGTATTTTCAAAACGCCATCGAAAAACCGATTTTGTCGTGGTCGGCGCGAAAAACTTACCGGATTCTGGGACATCACGATTCGACGCATCAGGCTATTATCATCAGCAAATCGCTGGACGATGCGAAAGTTCCGGCGTATGTAGCGGAGTTCGTCGTTTTTCACGAGATGCTGCATATCTTTCACCCGACGACGCTGCGCGACGGCAGACGTTACAATCACACGCCGAAGTTTCGGCGTGATGAGAAAAAGTTCGCTCGTTTTACTGAAGCCGAAAATTGGATTGAGCGTAATGCCGGAAAATTAAAGAGAAGCGTAAAGAGGAAAAGTGAAAAAGTGAAAAAGTGAAAAAGTGAAGTGCGAAAGTTTACCGGATTTCAAATGTTTAATTTATTGTTCTTCCGCTTTTTCATTTTTCGAGTTGTTTCAAAATTGTGCCGAGCAAGCCAAAATCAGAGACTGTTACGCGCTCAATTCCTTTTTCATCGAAACGCGTTTCCGTAAAATAAAACGTCGCCGGTTTTTCGTTTCCATTTTTGTTTACCGCTAAAACTCCGACGATTTTTTCAGCCGAGTCGTAATCAGTTCCAAAAGTTGCAGCGGCAGATTTACTGTTTGAAAAAAGTTGAAAAGCGCTGTTTTCAGCAAAACTTTTTCGGCTTTGTTTGGTTCGCAGACATTTCAAAACGCTTTCTTCGTCGCCTAAAATTAACTTGTTTTCGACGAACGCCGCCGCAATGCGTTTGTCTTCGGAGAACCAAATTTCAGCGTTGTTCCGCATCGTCGGCGCAAGTTGGAAATTGATTTCTTTGGAAATCGAAGACTTTAATTTTTCCGCGTCCTTGACCGTGACAATCGCCGCGCTTCGTTCGCCCGCCGCGTCAAACTGTGCGGTGAGAATTTCCGAGTCAATCTGGCTCAGAAAAGTTCCCGCGTTGGAGATTCCATACGGTTCAAGCAGCGAGTCGGAAAATCGAAGCAACAAATTGCCGCGCGCCGCGTCGGTGTTTTTCGTTGTGACGAAAAGCAAACCGCGCCAGGCAGTCAAAGGACTTTCTAGGTTATACCGAGTCGCTGAGTAGAATTCCGTCGGCAGAAAATCAATAGAGTCGCCGGTCGGTTGCGCTGCCGTTTTCAAAATTTCTTTTAGGACCGAAGCAGTTTCGGTCGTCAATGAAATTGAAAATACGTCTTTGATTCCGCGTTCGGTTTTATTCGCCGTCCAGATGATTTCTCTGGTTGTGTTTTGTAAAATCTGCGGCAAAATTTCGGCAACGAAACTTCTGCCGTCGGCTTCCTCCGTCGCTTCGACGGCGACGGAAACCCCGGCGAGCGCGGCGATTTGTTTAACGCCTTCGAGGGACACGTAGCCGAAAGCCAGATTGTTTTCCGTATAAACGCGCGTCAGCGATTCGTTGATTGCCAAACTTTCGGTTTCGCCTTTTTGAATCGCCAGACATTTTTCAATCGCCGCGGCGTCCGTGCCGAAATAAATCAAACTGCCGCGAATAAAGGCGTAAACGCGCCGATTGTCGCTTGCCGTCCAGGTGAAAAACGTGCCGCCATCTCTGTAGGTCTTTTCGAGTTTCGCGTCGTTGCCGAAATTTTTTACGACCAAACCGGCAAGCTGATTTTCGGCGATTGAGACGGTTTGCCAAGACCAAGCGTGAGTTTCGGCGACGGCTACAAAACGCGGTTTGAAATTCAGCACGGCGTTCTCGGCAGTCGTTTCAAAGCCGGTGACGGCGACGGCAATCTGCATATTTTCAAAAATCGAATAATCCGGCACGCTTCCGGCGAGCCTCTGGAATGCCTGGCTTGCTGTTAAGGATTCAAGCGTGCGGGCAATGTTTTCAGTTTCGAGGTAAATAATCGCGTCGTTCGGAACGAGTTTCCGCAGCTCTGTTTTTTGCGGACTTCGGCAAGTCGTCAAGGCGCCGACGGTAATCAACGTAAAAAATACCCAAACCGCGACATATTTAATGTGCCGAATGATTGCCGGCTTTCGGAGAATGCGGACTTTCGATTCTGTATTTTGAATCAACATCTGTCTTCAATTTACATATTTTAACAAAAAGCGGAAAATCAGAGCGCATTACGAAACAATATTTTAGGAGAAATGGATGGCGAAGATTTCATTTTACGGCGGAGTCGGGACGGTAACCGGCTCAAAATACCTGCTCGAACACGACGGCAAAAAAGTTTTGATTGACTGCGGACTGTTTCAGGGTTTGAAGGAACTACGGATGCGCAACTGGGAAGCGCCGCCGTTTGACCCGCGCGAAATAGATGCGGTGATTATCACACACGCGCACATTGACCACACGGGTTATCTGCCGCGTCTCGTAAAACTTGGTTTCAAGGGAAAAGTTTTCACCTCGCGGGCGACCGCCGATTTGCTGAAAATTTTGTTGCCCGATTCCGGCAGATTGCAGGAAGAAGAAGCCGATTACCGCAATCGGAAAAACTTGACGCGCCACGCGCCTGCGCTGCCGCTTTACGACGAAGCGGACGTTAACCGCGCGCTGAAATTACTTGTGCCGATTCCGAACGACGGCGTTCCGGTTGAAATCGCCGAAAATTTCAAAGCGAGCTTTAACGTCGCCGGACATATTTTGGGCGCGAGTCTGGTTTTAGTCGAAATGGAAAACGCGCGTGAAAACGATAAAAGCGTAAAATTTCTTTTCTCCGGCGATTTGGGACATTACGACCAGTCGATTATTCGAGACCCGACCGCGCCGACTGTCGCCGATTACGTGATGGTCGAGTCAACTTACGGCAATCGTCTGCACGGCGACGAATCGAGCGAAGAGCAAATGGCGGAAGTGATTAACGAAGCCGCAAAACGCGACGCGCCGATTTTGATTCCGGCGTTTGCCATTGGCAGAACGCAGGAGATTTTATATCTGATTCGTGAACTCGAAGATGCAAAAAAGATTCCCGTTTTGCCGGTGCGCGTTGATTCGCCGATGGCGGCGCAGGCGACGCAGGTTTATAACCGTTTTTCCGAAGAACACGACGAAGAATACGCGAGCATTCTGGCGGGCAAACGTCATCCGCTGCGAACGGGTTCGATGCTGACGGCTTCGAGCCGCGACGAATCAATCAGATTAAACGACGAACGAGGAACGCGCATCATTATTTCCGCGTCGGGAATGATGACCGGCGGGCGCGTGCTGCATCACGCGATGAGGGTTTTGCCCGATGAAAACGCAACGCTCGTTTTCGTCGGCTACCAAGCGGCGGGAACCACGGGCAGAAGAATTTTGGACGGCGAAAGGGAAGTGAAGATTTTCAAAGAATGGATTCCCGTGCGCTGCCACGTCCGACGAATCGAAGGCTTTTCCGCCCACGCTGACTGGAAGGCCGTGCTGCGTTGGCTCGAAGGTTTGCAGAACACGCCGAAATTAGTTTTTACAACGCACGGCGAACCCGATGCCGCCGAAGCAATGGCGGGACACATCCGCGAAAGATTCGGTTGGAACGTCGAAGTGCCGAGCTACGAGCAAACGATTGAGTTAACATAAAATTAAAACGCAATGAAGGAAATCACGCATATATTTTTTGATTTGGGCGGTGTTTGTCTGACCAATGCCTGGGATCACACTTCAAGAGAAAATGCCGCCGAACATTTCGGTTACAATTTTCAGGAAAGCGAAATTCACCACAAAGATGCGGTCGAAAAGTTTGAAATCGGCGGAACATCGAGAAGCGATTACTTAAACGAAGTGATTTTTTACAAAGACCGAGATTTTTCCGAAAAGCAATTCGTTGATTTTATGGAAAATCAATCGCAGGCGCATCCGAAAAGTTTTGAGATGCTGGATAAGCTGCGTCTCGAAAATCAATATTATTTATCGGTCTTAAATAACGAATCGCTCGAACTCAATCTTTATCGTATCGAAAAATTTGGACTGAAACGCTACTTTTCAAACTTTTTCAGTTCCTGTTTTTTGGGCGTTGCCAAACCGAACTTGGAAATTTACCGGAAAGTGCTGCAGATAACGCAAGCCCCCGCCGGTCGTTGTTTGTTGATTGACGACCGCCAGCCGAATGTGGAAGCGGCGGAGGAATGCGGATTTCAAATTTTGCATCTGCCGGATGTTAGTGAATTAAAAAAGAAGTTGATTGAGAAGAAAATAATTTGAGCGGAAGCCAAAAGTGTTCAATGCAATCGGCAAACGAGTTCGCCGCCGCCTGAGTTCTCATTAAAGTTTCGCTTCATAAAATTTTACATTATCGCCAGCACGCAAAAATGTCGGCGACTCAGCTTCGGGCGTGAAAAGTTCGACGTTTGTCTTTCCAATAATCTGCCAACCGCCGGGCGATTCAATCGAATAAATTCCCGTTTGTCTGCCCGCAATCCCAACGCTTCCCTTCGGAACTTTCAAACGTGGCGACGTTTTGCGCGGGGCGGCGATGCGTTCGTCAACTTCGCCCATATACGCGAAACCGGGCAGAAATCCGAGCATATAAACGCGATAAGTTGCGGCGAGAAAAATTCTGATAACGTTGCCTGCTTTGAGATTATTCAGCGCGGCGACCGAATCTAAATCGAGCGCGTATCCTGCGTCAAAGCAAACGGGAATCTCGACCAGACGCGGCTTGTTCTCCTGTAAAGGATCGAGATTTTGTAAGGCGTTTTCGGTAATGTTTTTAATTGCCTCAAAAGCCGTCGAAAAATCGGGAAAGTTTTTTCGCACAATAGAAACATCGTAAAAAACCGACAGCGAAGCGTAAGCGGGAACCGTTTCGACGAAACCCGGAAATGGATTTACATCGAAAAAAGCGGCGAGATTTACGACGCGATTATTTAACTCGGCGGAAATTTTATTGCCGAACTCAACGGTTAAACTCGCGTCGCCGAGCGGGAAAATTTTGAAACTCATTTTAATTTACACCGAAAAAACTCATCCGCTCCGAAACCTGCTTCATAACTTTCCAAAACGTCAAGCAGTGTCGGCTTGGAGGTTTCGACATCTAAGATTTTCGCGCCGTTGTTTTTGAGAAGCGCAACCGTTTCGCCTAAAAGCTCGTCGTCGGCTTCGCGCTCGAAAATTAAATAAACAGTTTCGGTTTGATTTTCGATTTTAAAGTCGGCGAGTTTTTCTGACAGATTTTCGCGCACCGAACTTTCGGAAATTCCCCTCAGAGTAATTTTGACAGTTTGTGTTTGTTTATTTTGTCGGCGCAAGTTTTGCGGCGAATCAACAACGCGGATTTCGCCATTCGAGATAATCGCCACGCGATGACAGAGTTCTTCGACTTCCGAAAGATTGTGCGAAGTCAGCAGAATCGAAACGTCTTTTAGGGATAAAATCAGACGGCGCATCGCTTCGGCGGCGAGCGGGTCGAGCGAGCGCGTCGGCTCGTCCAGTAACAGAATCGGCGGCTGCGGCAAAATCGCCCGCGCAATCGCTAGGCGCTGTTTGTTGCCGGTCGAGAGTTCGGAAAATCGCCGTCCGGCTAAATCACTTAAATTCAATTGTTCAAAAATCTCGCCGATTCGCCGCCGCGCCGCCGCGTCACTCATCCCGTAAAGACGAGCAAAAAATAAAAGATTTTGTTCAGCCGTCAACCGCCAGTAAAACGAACGCTCTTCGGCGGTCGCTAAACCGACGAGCGAACGCACTCGAACTTCATCTTTAACCGAATCATAATTTTTGACCGAAACCGTTCCGCTCGTCGGCTGAACTAAGGTAGCGATAATTTTCGTCAAAGTCGTTTTGCCCGCGCCGTTGCGCCCGATGAGTCCGAAAGTTTCGTTTTCGGCGATTTCAAACGAAACATCGCGCACAGCTTCGACGGCGGGCTTGATTGGCAGACGAAAAAATTTCTTCCACCGCGGAAACGGAGTCGGATAAGTTTTGGAAAGATTTTCGATGGAAACAGCAGTCACAAATCGGCGATAATTCGGGCGCGTAAATTTCACCGAAAAAGTGTAGCAGAATTTTACTACACCAAACGATTTATTATCTGCTTCTTTGTTTCGGGTCGAGATATTCGCGCAGACCGTCGCCGATAAAATTAAACGCGAGAACCGTCAGCGCGATTGCCAGTGCTGGAAAAAACAAAACGTGCGGCGCGTTATAGAGAATGTCAAAACCGCGACCTTCTTCAATCATCGTTCCCCAGGACGGCGCGGGCGGCGGAATGCCCAAACCCAAAAAAGAAAGCGAGGCTTCGGACAAAACCGCGCCGGCCATTCCCAAAGACGCCTGAACAATCAGCGGCTGAATCGCGTTCGGCAGAATATGCGTGAACAAAATGCGAAAGTTGCTCGCTCCCAACGCGCGGGCGGCTTGGACGAAATCGTATTCGCGCACCTTCAAAACCTGTCCGCGCATCACCCGCGCGTAGCCGACCCAACCGATGATGCACAAAGCCAAAATGAGTTTTCCCAAACCCGCGCCCAAAAACGCGACGAGCGCAATCGCCAAAAGCAGTCCGGGAAACGCGAGAAAGACGTTGAAGAGGTAACCCGATAAAAATTTATCGAGCCAGCCGCCGTAAAATCCGGCGACCGCGCCTATAATAATTCCGATAAACGCCGACACGAGAACGACAACGACACCAACTTCGAGCGAAATCCGCGCGCCGAAAACGAGACGCGAAAAAACGTCGCGCCCAAGCGAGTCTGTGCCGAACCAATGTTTGGCGGAAATCGGCGCGTACCGAATTGCCGTGTCTATACTCGTTACGTCGTGCGTGGCGATAAGCGGCGCGAACAACGCCGTCAAAATAAAAACGGAGGCGATAGCGAGTCCGATGTAAGTTAAACGATTCACTATAATCTGATGCGCGGGTCGAGCCGACGATAAACCAAATCGGTCAGCGAATTCGCTAAAATATACGTTACTGAAATAACGAGAACGCAGCCTTGCACAAGGCGATAATCGCGTTTGCCGATGCCGTCGTCGAGCAGCAGCAAACCCAAACCCTGCCAGTTGAAAATCTTTTCGGTGATAATCGCGCCCGCCAGAAGCACGCCGAGCTGCAAACCGAGAATCGTCACGACCGGAATCAAGCCGTTTTTCAAAACGTGCTTGTAGATGACTTTTCTTTCCGAAAGACCTTTCGCGCGCGCCGTTCTAACGTAATCTTCGCCGAGTTCTTCGATAACGCTTGACCTGATCATTCTCGTTAAAATCGCCGAAAGCGCCGCGCCCAATGTTACGGCGGGCAGAATAATATCTTCTGGATTTGCGCTGCCCGTCGGCGAAAACCAGCCGAGTTTAACGGCGAACAAGTAAACCAAAAACGGACCAATGACGAACGTCGGCAGACTGATTCCCAAAAGCGCGATGAGCGACGATGAATTGTCAATCAGCGTGCCTTTGTTTGTTCCGGCGAGAACGCCGAGCGGAACGGCGATGCTGATAGCGACGATCATCGAAGCGAGCGCGAGCATAATCGTTGACGGGTAACGCTCCAGAATCATTCCCAAAACCGGACGATCAGTGCGAAAAGAAGTTCCCAAATCGCCTTGCACGAGTCCCGTCCAGTAATCCATATAACGATTCGCCGCGCCGTGCCATTTGAGACCTTCTTCGTTGTAAGAAAAGAAAAACGCCGGTTTATCGAGTCCGTGTTTCAGATTGAAATTATTGATTTGCTCAATCGTTGCCTGATCACCCAAAATAGCTGTCGCGGGCGAGCCGGGGACTAATTCGATAAGCAGCGTCACCAACGAGACGACCGTCCAGACGACGAGCAGCAGCAAGCCGATTTGACGCGCAAAATTAAGGAGTTTGTATTTCATCCAGTAAAGATTTTGCGGGAAGAAAATTTTTATCGTAAAACTGTTTAATTTTTTGTCCCGGTATGAATGGCGGCGATGCCGCCGGTCAAGTTTTTATATTCTACATTGTTGAAGCCGTTTTCGCGCATCATCCGGACAAGGTTTTTTTGGTCGGGGAATTTAGAAACCGAGTCGGGTAGATATTCGTATGCGCCGCGCGAGCCGCTGACCGCGCCGCCGATGCGCGGTAGAATAGTGGAGAAATAAAATTGAAACGCTTGGCGAAAACCGGGAATGACGGGCGCGGAAAATTCTAAAACGACGAGTTTGCCGCCCGGCTTTAAGACGCGGTGAAATTCGCGCAAGCCGTTTTCCCAGTTGGAGAAATTGCGCAGACCGAAAGCGATTGTCAGCGCGTCGAAACTAGCATCGGCGAAAGACAAATTCATTCCGTCGGCTTCGACATAGGGAATTGACGAATCGTTTTTGCCGTTTTTACGAAAGGCAATTTCGAGCATCGGGCGGCAAAAATCCGTGCCGAAAACTTTCGCCTTGCCGTTTTTTTGCAGTTCCAACGCCAAATCCCCAGTGCCGCAGGCGACATCCAAAACGAGCGCGGCGGGATTTTCTAAAACGTCTTTGAGTTTTTCGGCGACGAGTCTGCGCCAGCGCTTATCCGTGTTGACGGACAGAAAATGATTGAGAAAATCGTATTTCGTCGCAATGCCGGCGAACATTTCGCGCACGGCGCGAGCGTGTTTCAATTCGTCGGCGGTTCTTTCGGTCGGCATATCGTTTGTGGGGTTTTTGTTATTTGTCAGTCGGCTGTTTCGTCAAAACTAAAATTTTCGCCAGCGGTTCTTTTCGCCAGCGCTCTGCATTTTTTTGCACATCGGCGAGCGTTGCGTTTTGCAGATTTTCCCGGTCGGCTTTGACCGAAGCAATTTTATAAGTGTCCGCATCGAGCCACGAATCAACCGGATTTGCCTGATTATAACTATTTTGCAAATCGCTTTTCGCCCTTTCAAACTCGGCGGATTCGACCGGAGCTTTGAGCAAATCACCGATAAAATCGCCCATCGCCGCGCCGGGAAGCGCCACCGATTCTCCTTCACGCTTTATTCCGTCTTGCTTATACCCGACCAATATCCAACCGGGCAGAAGGCGATTATATTGACGGGCAAAACCGTTTTGTTGTTTCGTCTGAAGCCGGTTTTGCAAAATTTTCGTCATAATCTGCGCGGCGAAAAAATCCTTGTCGTTGCGCGCCGGGCTGCGAAAGGCATAGCGAAATTCACCGGCGTTTTCAATCGCCGAATCTACAAAAAGAATCTCCGCGTCGGGTGCCTCAGGCTGGGCGAAAGTCGCCGGAACTCGTTTGTCCGATTTTTCCCAACCGCCGAAAAGCTGGCGCACGGCTTTGAAAACGTAGTCGGGTTTGATGTTTCCGCTGACGGCGAGCGTCGCATTGTCGGCGGTCAAAAATCTTTGTTTAGCAAGCAGCAAATCGGCGAAATCAATTTTCGCCAAAGATTCCGTCGTGCCTTCGGCGCTTCTGCCGTATGGATAATTGCCGAACAGCCGTTTCGCGGCAGCGAGGTCGGCGACGTATGCCGGATTTTTTTCTAGTTCTTTGACTTGTTCGAGCCGCGCGGCACGCGCCTTCGCCGTCGTTTCTTTGTCAATCTGCGGTTTGGTGACGGCAGCAGAAATTGTTTCCAGAATCGTCAAAATTTGATCGGCATTGCCCGTCGCGTTGATTTGAATGTAGTCGTAATTGCTTTCGACCATGAGACTGCCGCCCAAATCCTCGCGGAAAAATTCCCTGACCGATTCGTTCGGAAACAAAACGTCGCCGAGCAGCGCCATTGTGCCTTCTTTGCCCAGAGTGTCGAACGCCGCGCCGCTGTGAATGCGCAGTTTGACCGTCGCTTTTTCCGCCCCCGGTTCAGTCCACATCAAAAGCTTTAAGTTGTTCAGCAATTTTTCCTGGCGCGGCGCGGTGGGAAATTTCGACGTTTGCGCCAACGCGAAAGCCGCCGTTGCGGAAAAAAACAGGGCGAAGAGAGCGTATTTTTTAAAGTGATTTTTGATATTCATCGTTAATGTGCCGGGAAGCGAAAATCGTAAATTGTGAATCGTTAGTTGCCGAACGATTATTTTTCGTTGTTAGCCGAAAACGAAACCGTTTCTCGCCGAGCAATTTTTTGTTCGTTTTTGGCGGCTTATGAGTTAAAATTTTAGATGGCGGCGGGCATCGCGTCAAACGCTTACCGCATCTATCAAAATGTTGTATTCTGAAAACGTTGAACGGGAATTTCCCGAACGCTTAACATCCGCAAAAATCGCGTTATAATTAAAACAACTGGTTAAGCTCTTCAGACAGAGTGAAGATTATTGAGAGGTTATAAAGATGGGAAAGATAGTAAAGTATTGCGCCGCGTGCGACGAAAGTTTTGCTGTAAAATTCGGATTTTGTCCGAACTGCGGGCAAGGGTTAACCGCGTTTGAATTGAATCAACTGGCGAATGAAACGCCGGTTTCTGAATCGGCGCCAAAAGAAGTTGTTTTTGAAGATTCAATCGTTCAAACGCCGCCGCCGGTTTTTGCGAAAGCCGCGCCGCCAGTTGTCGAAACCACGCCAGTGGCTTTTACCGAAGAACCGAAAGCGGAAACAATTGCGAAGGAGCAGCCGGAAATTGTGCCGGTTCAAACGAAAACTTTTGCGGCGGCGGCTGGCGCAAACGGAAGTCATCAAACGGTTGCCGAAGATTATCAAAAGACTTCCGCGCCGGAACTCTCTCAAAGAGACGACGGTTATCACATTACGGTTGTCGAGGAAAAAAACGGCAAACAGCGCAATCTGCTTCTGCTCGGTTCGCTGGCTCTGGTGTTGACGATGGCTTTCGGCAGCACGGTTTACTCGCTTTTTAATAAAGATTTGTTCGTCGGCTCAATCGGCGAAGAAAGCGGCATTTTTATTCCGATTGTTGACGAAGCACCGATGGAAGTCGAAGAACAGCAACCGAAAAAAGATGATGATGACGGCGGCGGCGGCGGCGGTGGTGGCAAAGAAGAACCAGAGCCGGCTTCTAGAGGAAGACTCGTTTCGCAGTCGGAGAATCCGATCACGCCGCCTTCTGTGAATATCCCGCAAATGAAAAATCCTTCGATTCCGGTGATTATGGAAACGCAGGGAACTATCAAACGACCAATTACTGAAGAACGCCCCGGTCTGCCCGGTTCTGACAACTTGAATCCGTCGAACGGAACCGGCAGAGGCGGCGGAATCGGCAGCGGAACCGGAACGGGCATCGGCACCGGAATCGGAACGGGTGAAGGCAGCGGAACTGGTTCGGGCAGCGGCAGTGGTAGGGGCAACGGGAACGGAGGCGGAACCGGCGACGGTAGCGGCGTTCCGAAACCGCCGCCGCCGCCGAAAGCGGCTCCGGTCGGCGTGACGGAAACGATTAAAATTATTTCCAAACCGCAGCCGAGATATACGGACGCGGCGCGGCAGAATCAGGTTCAGGGAACGGTGACGGTCAAAGTAACTTTTAACGCAAACGGCTCAATCGGCAGCATCGCGCCGGTGAGCGGTTTGCCTTACGGTTTGACCGAACAAGCAATTGCGGCGGCGCGTTCAATCAAATTTGAACCGGCGAAAAGAAACGGCGTTCCGTATTCGGTTGCCAAAACCATCGCCTACACGTTTACGATTTATTAAGGAATACTTTGATTTTTTCAAGAAAAAGCGTCAGCCGAAGTTCTTTCGGCTGACGCTTTTTTTGTTGCGGCAATTCAACCTCCTTACAAGCTGATTTAATCACTTATGAGTGATTTCCGCCGATTATGAGCGATTTGCGTTTCCTTATGACCGATTTCCGCGTCAAGTATCAAATCTGTGTTTCTTATGACCGATTGCACTTCGTTATGAGCGATTTCACCAAATTCGGCGGCGTTTGTATTTCAGTCGGCTAACCCGAAAAATTTTTTAATCGAATTGAAAATGCTCGCCTTGTCTTTGATTTCCGTCGGCATAGTTTTGTCTTCGGGTTTGTCGAAAGACTGGCGGCGTTCTTCGACTATCCGACTCAGACTTTCGACAAGTTCGGGATTTTCTTCGAGAATCGGCTTCAGACAAAGGCTGTTGATTTCCAGGATTTCGGTTTCGCCGTCGGTCAGCACGGTCGCCGTGCGCGGCTCGCCCGTCAAAAGTCCCATCTCGCCGAAAAAATCGCCTTCGCGCAGTTTGCGTAAATTTTTCGTCGCTTCTGCCTCTTTGATTTGCACGTCAACCGCGCCGCGGTGAACGACGAACATCGAATCTCCTTTTTGACCTTGCCGGACGATTGCTTCGCCGGGCGCGAAAACTCTCAAATTCGAGCCGTCGGCGAGCTTGCGCGTTTCCTCGTCCGAGAGCGGCGCGAAAATCGGCACGTTGCTCAGGCGTTCGTAAATCTCGCTGCTCGTCTCGACGAAAACATTCTCCTGCGGTTTGGTTTCGATGTGCAGCGTGCGGGTCGGGTAAGCGAATTCGATTCGCTCGCGCTGAAACGCATACCAAATTCTTTGCCGAATCAGCGCGTCGGTTTCGTTGTATTTCGAATAATCTTCGAGCCAGTATTTGACTTCATATTCGATTCCGCTATCGCCCAAATTTATGACGCGCACCGCCGGGCGAATCTTTTGCGAAACGTTTTCGATTTGGCGGACGACTTCGCGGACAGCTTGAATCGTTCGGGTGGGCGAATTCGCATAGAGCGTGTTAAAGAAAACGAGCCGCGCGTTGAGATTGTCGCGCGGGGCGACCTCGACGACTTCCTTGCCGAGAACGCTGTTGCTGATGACAATCAATCTATTTTGAAATGTGCGAATCTGCACGCCGCGCCACGAAACTTGTTCGACCACGCCCTCGCCTTTGGTCGGAATCGAGATGACATCGCCGATTTGAAACGGCTGGTCGGCTTGAATCGCCAGACCGGAAAATAAATTGCCCAATGTATCTTGCAAAGCGAGACCGATAATCACGCCCAAAATCGTTGAAGTCGTGAACAAGGCGGCGAGGTCAACGTTCGGATACTGCGAATTGAAAATAACGAAGAATGAAACGATGTAAATAATTATCGAAAAAACATTTCTAAGCAGCGAAGAAATTTCGTAGGAATTCGAGCGTTGAAGCGCGGTGCTGAAAACCAGATGATTGACGAACCGGACAATCGAGACGATCAGGCTCATCCACAAAACGATTTTCAGAATACGGAAAAGGTGTTCAAAAAGCACCGTCGCCGTATCGCCCATTCGCCGGTCGGTCGCGCCGAAAAAATCAGTCAGGTAATCTTTGATTGGAGCTTCGACAAAGTGAAAGAGAATCAGCAAAAGCGTAATGATGCCGGCGAAGACTATGAAGAAAATGAATTTGTTTCGCAGTTTGGAAGTTTCCATAAAAGGAAGTTTCAGGTTTCAAGTTCAAGTTACAGGAATAAAACGTTTGTTTTGAACTTGAAACTTGAAACCTGAAACTTGAAACTTAAAAATTATCAACAATCGTCGTTCCAATCAACAAAAGCGACAAACACGACACGACAATCGTAATCGTCCACGCCAGACAATTAAAGAGAAAACTGTTTTTGTATTCGCCCATAATCTCGCGGTTATTGACGAGCGAAACAATGGCTATCAGAATAATCGGCAATAAAAGTCCGTTGATGGTTTGCGTCACCAGCAGCAGCTTGATTTGCGGAATGCCGGGAATGAGAGCGACAGTCGCGCCGACGACAATCAGTGACGTAAAAATGCCGAGAAATATCGGCGCTTCGCGGAACGAATGCGCGAGACCTTTTTCAAAGCCGAGCGCTTCGCTCAAAGAATATGCCGTCGCCAGCGGCAGCACGCCCATCGCCAGCATCGCCGCGCCGAACAACCCGACCGAGAATAGGTATTTGGCGTAAACACCGGCGACCGGCGCGAGCGCTTCGGCGGCGGTCGCGGCGGAATCTAATTCGGTCACGCCGCGCACATTCAAAGTCGCGGCGGTGCAAATGACGATAAAGGCAGCAATCAAACAAGCGAAAATCGTTCCGACAATAACATCGGCTCTGGCAAGCTGATAATCTTCCTTACCCAAACCTTTTTCGACCACCGACGACTGCACATACACCTGCATAAACGGTGTAATCGTCGTCCCGATTAACGCCATAATCGTAAAAAGATAAGCCGCGTTGAGACTGAAGGTTGGTCTGATGATTTCGCCGCCGACTTGCGCCCAATCGGGTTTTGCCAGAAAAGCCGAAACGACGTAGCAGAAAAAAACGAGCGACATCGCCAGAAAAACCTGCTCGACTCTTTTCTGCGTTCCCTTGACGACGAGCCACCAAATCGCCAGCGACGTGACAGGAATCGTGATGAACCGCGTGATGCCGAATAGCTCGGAAGCCTGCGCGATGCCGACGAATTCGGAAATAATAACGCCCGTGTTGGCGACGAGCAGCGCGAGCATCACGAGCGCCGTCCAGCGCACGCCGAATTGTTCACGAATCAAATCAGCCAAACCCTTGCCCGTCACCACGCCCATTCGGACGCACATCTCTTGGACGACAATCAAACTCAAAGTCATCGGAACGAATATCCAGAGCAGTGAATAGCCGAACCCTGCGCCGACGCTCGAATATGTGGCGATGCCGCTTGCGTCGTTGCCCGCGTTGGCGGCGATGATTCCGGGTCCGAGAATGGCGAGATAAGCGTAGAATCTATACGAAGACAGGCGTTGTCGAAACTGCGCCGGATAACGCCGCAGATTTCGCGCAAACTTTTCGCTCGAAAATTTTGAAAAAATCATCTCTTCTACTGTCGCCTTCGTTCATTTTTTTGAAAATTCTTTCTGGCAAAAAAGGGAAAACTATTAAATGCCTTGCCACAAGCGAAACTCGAATATAGCGCGATTGACCGTCGGAGCAAAACGGCGGCGGGCGTTATCCGGAATATTTATTTTTGACTCGAATATCGCACCCCAAAGAAAACTCCTTACGACCACGGCGGACGAAGTTTTTCAGAGTTTTGTTGGAATCAGCGCTTGGAATGGGTTTGTGAGTATTTTCATCATCGAAGACAACGAAAAAATGCGGTGAATGATTCGTTTGATCGTCGCCGATTTAGCCGAATGCGTTGACGAATGCGCCGACGTATCGAAGTGTTTTCAGTTTATCGAACCAGGTTTTGATGAACGAATGTTCCGCCCGAGCGCTCGGTCACGTATCTGATTTTCTGCTTGACGGAATCGAATAATACAACGCCGTTAGCATCGTCCTGGTCGGGCGCGAACCGAATAAAATCCTTGATTTTAAATAATTCAAATCGCAGCGTGACATTTTGTGAAGGCGCAAAAATTTCGAGTTTTTCGTAAAATTTAATTATGACTTTTTTCAGAAACGAAAACTTCTGGCTCTACGCGCCGCTCATCGCTTGAATCGGGAAAATTTTCTACCTTTCGTCGAACAGAGGTTCGATTTCGCGCACTTCGGCTTATTTCGTTCCGCTGCTGATTCAATTTTTATTTCCCGGCGTGGGCACCGACAAATTGAAAATTTATCATTTCATCGTTCGTAAAGTTTGTCATTTCCTCGGCTACGCGATTCTCGCTCTGCTGGCTTCAACTGTTTTCTATTCGTCGGTGCTTTATTTAGCAAAATTCTGGCACGTCTGCGCCTTCGCGGTCGTCCTGGCAGTCGCTTTAACGGATGAATTTAGGCAGAGTTTTCACTCAAACTGCGTCGCCTCGCTGTCTGATGTCGCCCTCGATTGCGGCGGCGGTCTGACAATGATTTTGTTGTTTTGGATTTTCACGGCGAACGGTTTTTAGACGATTTAAACCGAATGAAAAACAGTTTTAGTCGAATCATTTTTGCGTATGGAGTTTAATCTTTTAATCGGCAACTTTCTCAATCCGCCGATTTTGTTTTTCTTTCTCGGGCTGCTGGCGGTGTTCGTTAAATCGGATTTGGAAATTCCCGCGCCGATTCCGAAAATTCTTTCGCTGTTATTTGCTTTTGTTAATTTTCTGTTCTTGATTTACACAAAGAAGTAAAAATAATCATTCTATTTTCTGATAACGCGCATAATCTCCGACGGGGCGCTTTCGGTTCCGCGCGAATCAACGGCGCGAACGTAATAAAAATAAACCTCGCCCGACGAAACGCCTTCGTCCTTGTATTCGGTTGTCGGAATCGGTTCTTTATTGCGCCGTTCCCATTCATCGAGCGGCACGTCTCTGTCAGCGGAACGATACATATTGTAGCCGACAAAATCCACGAGCGGATTTTGCTCGTGCCGGTTGCCGGCGTGGTCGGTAAAAGTGGTTTTCGGCGTCAACGGCGCGCTTTCGTTGCCGTCCGCGTCAACCTGAGTTAATTTGTAATAATAACGCTGACCGATTTCGGCAGCCGGGTCGTTAAAATTGCCGTCCTGAATCGGCTCGTCCGTCAAACGCTCCCAAAACATAAAAGGCAGGTTTTCGTTGACCGAACGATAAACGTGAAAGCCGATGTATTTTTTATCAACTCTTTCTCGCAAAAGTTTTCGTTTCTGCTTGATTTTGTGTTTGTTCATAAGCGTATCAAAATTAATCTCGGGCGCAATTGTTTCGGTTCGGACGGCAAGCGCAAAATTGCCGGACTGCTGAGTTCAACGTCGCGGCGAAAATTTATCTGCCTTGCCGTTGCTTGATTTCTATTTAAGTAGCCGGACAAATCTATTTAAAGCGAATGGAACTACATATAAACACGGATTTACACGGCTAAGAATTAGATTTCGTCAGTGTTTATGTATGTTATCTGTAATTTCACACCTTGCTTTAATTTTCTCTGATTACTTATTATTCACATACTATGTTTAAAATTCATAACAGTCTGACGAACGAGATTGAAGAGTTTCAGCCGCTCGTTGAGAAAAAAGTCGGGATGTATAGCTGCGGTCCGACCGTTTGGAATTTCGCGCACATCGGTAATTTTCGCACGTTTGTTTTCGGCGATATTCTGCGGCGCTACTTAAAATTCAAAGGTTACGATTTGACGCACGTCATGAATTTGACGGACGTTGACGACCGCATCATCAACGAATCAGCCAAACGCAACATCACGATTGATACGCTGGTAACTCCTTTTATTGAGGCTTTTTGGGAAGATTTGGATTCTCTCAATTGCGAGCGCCCGGAGGTTGCGCCGCGCGCGACCGAACATATCGGGAAAATGATCGAGATTATTCAATCTTTGCTCGCTAACGGTCACGCTTACGAATCGGACGGTTCGATTTATTACCGGATTTCTTCGTTTCCAGAATACGGCAAACTCTCGAAAATTAAGTTTGCCGGCAACATCGAAGGCGGCAGCGAGCGTATTGACACGGACAAATATAAAAAGGAAGACGCGCGCGATTTCGCATTGTGGAAATTGGTTTGCGAGAGCGAAGCGGCGGGCTGGGACGCGTCTTTCGGGCGCGGTCGTCCCGGCTGGCATATCGAATGTTCGGCAATGGCAATGCAATACTTAGGCGAATCTTTCGACATCCATACGGGCGGCATTGATTTACAGTTTCCGCATCACGAAAACGAAATCGCGCAAAGCGAAGGCGCGACCGGCAAGCCTTTCGCCAAATACTGGCTGCACGGCGAATTCTTAAAAATCAACAACGAAAAAATGTCGAAGTCGCTGGGCAATGAGTTCACCTTACGCGATATCATCAGAAAAGGATTCAAACCGCTGGCGATTCGCTATCTGCTGCTTTCCGTCCCGTTCGATAAACAATTAAATTTCACGTTTGAAAATTTGCGGGGCGCGGAGACGACGATTGAACGCCTGCACGATTTTCGCCGCCGCCTGCGGGAAAATTACTGCTGCGACGGCGCCGATTCTAATTTTCGGGAAAAAGCGCAGGATTTTCTCGATGATTTTGTAGCGGCGATGGACAATAATCTCAATACTTCGGTCGCGCTCGCCGCGCTTCATAATCTCGTCCGCCAAACCAACATCGCTTTTTCAAACGAAACATTAAATACCGCCGACCGCCGCGTAATTCTGAATGCGGTTGACAAATTCGATGCGGTTTTCGGTATCTTCGGCGAGACGAAAGAGGAAATGCTGCCGGCTGAAATCGAAAATTTAATCAAAGAACGCAAAGAAGCCAGGCGCAATCGTAATTTTGCCCGTTCCGATGAAATTCGCTGTTTGTTAAACGAGCGAGGAGTCATTCTTGAAGACACGAAAGACGGCGTAAAATGGAAGCGCAGATAGAAATTTTAGCGGTTAAATCATCTGATCAAAAGCCAGTTTGCTTGCTCCGAGAATTCCGGCGCGGTCATCGCCCAGAGAGGCGCGGACGACTTTAACCGTTTCGCCAGGCTCTCGAAAAGCGTGACGGCGAATTTGTTCGCGCACGTGTTTAATAAATAAATCCCACGCGGCGCTCGCGCCGCCACCGATGACGATTACTTCCGGGTTCAAAACGTTTACCAAATCCGCCAGCGCTGCGCCGAGATAAAACCCCATCCGGCGAAAAACTTCCAGTGCCAGCTCGTCGCCCGCGATGCCCGCTTGATAAACAGCGAATGAAGTTATCTGCGTTTTCCCCCGCAAAACCGAATTCGGATACTCATCTGCCAATTCGCGGACGAGGCGGACGATTGCGGTCGCTGAGGCATATTGCTCCAGGCAACCGACCGAGCCGCACCCGCACGGCGCGCCGAATTGTTCGACGCAGATGTGACCGATTTCTCCGGCGGTTCCGTTAATGCCGCGCAGGATATTGCCGTTGATGATAATGCCGCCGCCGACGCCGGTTCCCAATGTGACGATAACGGCGTTTTGAAAATTTTTCGCCGCGCCGAAGGCGTGTTCGCCAATCGCCGCCGCGTTAGCGTCGTTTTCCAGGATGACCGGCAAACTCAGTTCGTTTGAGATAATTGACGAAAAACGAAATCCGTCAAGCGCGGGAACATTCGGCGATTTCAAGATTATTCCGTCGGCGGCGTTGATCGTCGCCGGCACCGCGGCTGCCAGAGCGCGCACTGTTCCGAAGCGCCGGACGGCGGTGCGGCACTGCTTGGCGGCTTCGGTAATCAGGTGCGCGATTTCAGCAGGATGTTTCGCTTTCGGCGTGTCGAGCTTCACCAAATGCAGAATCTCTCCTTTGACATTAACAGTCGCCATTCGCAGATTCGTTCCGCCCAGATCACAGGCAAGTATCAATTCATTGTTCATACGAAATCATAGATTATACCAATACTCGGTCGGAGGTAAGCAGGTGCTTGCTATCTGTCGAATTATATGTTCCCATTTAAAACAAACAGTTAAATAATCTTTTCAAAAAAAATATAAATTAAGGAAACGGAAATATGAACCAAACACGAGGTTTAATAAAGGTGTTTTTGTTTTGTCTTTTATCCTGCACGCTTTTGGCGGGAAACTTTTACCAAGTCAGCGCTCAATCTCAAGCCTTGAACGGTCAGATCGAAGGCGTCGTCACGGATGCCGCAGGCGCGGCGATTCCGAACGCTTCGATTACGATCACGAATGTCGAAACCGGCACCGAGCGCCAAGTTGCCAGCGACGAATCGGGCGTTTACCGCGCTCCGCTCCTGCCGCTCGGAAGTTACCGGGTGACAGTCGAAGCGGCTAATTTCAAACGCCTGGTGCGCGCGGGAATCACTTTGACAACCGGGCAGACGGCAACAATTGATTTAAGTTTGGAAACAGGCGATGTTTCGGCAACGGTAAATGTTACTTCCGACGCGCCGATTGCCGATGCCGCCAAAATTGATGTCGGACGTGTGATGAACTCGCGCGAGGTCGAAAATCTGCCGCTTGTTTCCCGCAACCCGTATAATTATTCGCTTTTGCAGGCGAACGTCACCGGTCGCCCGAATTCGGAATTCGGCGTACCGCGCATCAACGCCAACGGTTACGCGCGGCGCACAAATTATCAGCTTGACGGCAACAATAACACGCAGGCTGATCGAAACGGAATTCGCTTGATGCCGATTTCAGAGATTTTCGTTAGCGAAGTTCAGCTCGTCACAAATGGTTTTTCGGCGGAATTCGGCAACACGCCCGGCTTGATTATGAATGCCGTCACGCCTTCGGGAACCAACGAAATTCACGGTTCCGCCAGCTACCGTTTTCGGCGCACGCCTTTTTACGCCCGTCCGTTTTTTTATAATTCACCGAACGATTTGCCGAATAATAAAGCCGACGATTTCGCCGTGGCAATCGGCGGTCCGATTATCAAAGATCGCTGGCAGTATTACGGTGGGTTTGAATACATCAAGCGCGGTTTGGCGGTCGAGCCGCTGCGCCTTATCACGATTAGCAATGCGACACGCACGCGCCTGATTAACGAAGCCGGAGTTTCACCAGACGCGTTTCCGGCAGCGATTCCGACACAGCAGGACGCGAAATTTTTCATCATCCGCACCGACGCGCAATTAACTGACATTCACCGCTTAACCGGACGATTTAACTATTTCAAGAATCTGACGAGCAGCAACACCAACGGGCAGACGCTGACTTTGGAGCGCACAATTGACTTCGATGATATTTCTTACTCGGGCGCGGTGCAGTTGGTTTCGGCTTTTTCGCCGGAGCTTCTGAACGAATTCCGCTTTCAGTATGCCAAACGCAATTCGGAAAATTTGCCGAGTCCGTTCACGCCGACCGGACCGAGCATCGTCATTACCGGCGCGGAAGCCGCCTCTTTCGGTCCGGCGGAAAATTTGAACACCGTCGCGCCGCTTGAGACAATCACGGAATTCCGTGACAATTTCACTTTGACGCGCGGCGAACACACGATCAAATTCGGCGGTAGCATCAGCCGGATTTACGATTTTCGCCGGTCGGGAATTTTTTCGCGCTTCACGTTTCCGAACATTAACGCCTACATCGCCGCTCGCAACGGCACGAACCCACGCGGCTACACGAGCTACACGGCTTCGTTCGGCAACCCCGAATTTGAGTATAAATCGTTTTTCTACAACGCTTTCGCGCAAGACGATTGGAAAGTTACGCCGAAACTGAAATTAAATTACGGACTGCGCTACGATTTATATAAAGTTCCGGAAGCCGATTCGACTTCGCCGTTTGCCGCCTCGCGGGAGTTTAATGTAGATAAAAATAATTTCGCGCCGCGTCTGGGCATTGTTTACGGACTGCGGGACGGGAGATATGCGACTATTCTGCGCGCCAGCGCCGGTGTTTATTACGATCCGCCGGCGATTGACGTTTACGCCAGAGCTTTGCAGAACAATGGCAATCCGCGATTTTTCAACGTGACTCTAACGCCCGCGCAACCCGGCTCGCCGAATTTTCCGGGAACTTTAAGTTCAGCGAGCGCGCCGATTCAAAGCATTGACACGGTTGCGCCGGATTTCGTTAATTTGTATGCCGTGCATACGAATTTTCAAATCGAACAATCGGTCACAAACGACATCTCGTTTACCGCCGGATTCA
>CADCUR010000147.1 GCA_902805935.1 uncultured Pyrinomonadaceae bacterium | reverse complement strand
AAACAGCCCATACAATCGCCGTCGGCGCGCTGCGTTATTTTCTTTTGAAATTCACGCGCAATACGGTTATCGTTTTCGATTTCAAAGAGGCGCTTTCGTTTGAAGGCGAGACAGGATGCTTTTGTCAGTACTCCGCCGTTCGCGCCAATTCGATTTTCCGAAAATTGAGCGAACCGGATTCGAAATTTCAGGTTCAAGATTTAGAGTTAGAAAAAGTCGCCGAAATTTTCCGCGCCGAAGACGGCAACGAAGTTTGGTCAATGATGATTTTGTCAGCCCGACTCGAAGAGGTAATCGCGCAGGCGGCGGTCGCGGGCGAACCGGCAATTTTGGCGAAATACGCTTTTAATCTGGCGAAAACTTTCAATCTTTTTTATCACAATCACCGAATTATCGCTGAAACGAACGACACCAAGCGCCGCGTTTTGATTGCCGTCGCCGATCTCGCGCGCCGCAATCTGACCGCCGCGCTCGATTGTCTCGGAATCGAAGTTCCCGAACGAATGTGAAGTGATTTTCGATTTTCAATTTGCGATTTGCAATCTTGTCTGTTAATAATTTTAACAATGAGATTTTTACAGGCAAATTTTAATCAAACCGCGAGCTGGCAAAATTGGTGGCGCTTTTCAAGCGTCGGCAGTGTTCAGCACGGACAGATGAAATTTGCTTTGTAATAGAAAGTAATTTTTGATTCTTTTTTGCGAACGCCGCCGAGCAACATCGGCGGCGTTTTTCGTTTCGGCAAAATACTTTTTCAGAACAAATAATGACTGACGAATCAAAAAATTTTGAGAATTTCCTAAAACAAACCGAATCGGCGAACGTCGTTCCGGTCGTCGAAACTTTGTCGGCTGATTTGCTCACACCGCTTGCAGTTTACCTGAAAATCTCGCAAGGCGCGACTGATTCTTTTCTGCTCGAATCGGTCGAAGGCGGCGAAAGTTTGGGGCGTTATTCGTTCATCGGCGCTAATCCAGAAATGATTGTCAGCGGCAGCGACACGCAAACGTTCGTTCGTAAAATCAACGGAACGGAAACTTACGCGACTTCCCTGTTCGATTTTCTGCGCGATTATTTCGCCGACAAACGAATCGGCGGCGCGCCCGATTTGCCCGCGTTTGTCGGCGGCGCAATCGGATTTTTCGGCTTTTCGTGCGCCGGTTGGTTTGAAACATCTTTGAAACTCAATCAGCCGAAAGATGAAGGCGCGAAGTTAATGTTTTTTCGCCACGTCGTCGCGTTCGACCACGCCAAACAAGTCATCAAAATCATCGCGCTCGTTTTTACCGACGAAGCCGACAGCGACGCGGAACTAAAAAATCTTTACGAAAACGCCGTTGCGAACAACGAAAAATTGAAAGAGATTCTAGAAAATCAATCAATAGTTTTGCCAAAAACTAAAAACCAAAAACCAAAAACCAACGAAATCGAATCAAACTGGAAACGCGAAGATTTTGAACGCGCCGTCTTGAAAATTAAAGAACTAATCAGCGCGGGCGAATGTTACCAGGTCGTTTTGTCACAGCGTTTCACACGAAAAACGGACGCCGATGCGGTTTCGATTTATCGCGCTTTGCGTTCGCTCAATCCGTCGCCGTATATGTTTCTGTTGAAAATCGGCGAACAATCAATCGTCGGCGCGTCGCCGGAAATGCTCGTCAAGTGTATCAATCGGAAGCTCGAATACCGACCGATTGCCGGAACCCGGAAACGCGGCGCGACCGTCGCAGAAGATATTTTTCTGGCGGAAGAAATGCGCGGCGATGAAAAGGAAGTCGCCGAACATTTGATGCTCGTGGATTTGGGACGCAACGATTTGGGACGCGTGGCAAAGTTTGGCTCGGTTAAGGTCGAAAATTTAATGAGCGTCGAAAAATACTCGCACGTTCAGCATT
Source organism: uncultured Pyrinomonadaceae bacterium (assembly GCA_902805935.1). Taxonomy (GTDB): domain Bacteria; phylum Acidobacteriota; class Blastocatellia; order Pyrinomonadales; family Pyrinomonadaceae. The sequence goes on along the minus strand of CADCUR010000147.1, from coordinate 2,141 downwards.
TGGTCAGTTACCTGAAAGCCGATTTGCGCGAAGAGTTCGATTGCTTCGACGCGCTCGCCGCGTGTTTTCCGGCGGGAACGGTTTCCGGCGCGCCGAAAGTTCGCGCTATCGAAATTATTCAAAATCTCGAACCGACTGCGCGCGGAATTTATTCGGGCGCAGTCGGCTATATTGATTATTCGGGCAATCTCGACGTTTGCATTGCGATTCGCACGCTTGTTTTGGAAAACGGCGCGGCGAAAATTCAAGCGGGCGCGGGCATCGTCGCCGATTCGGTTCCCGAATTGGAATTTGAGGAAACCGTCAATAAAGCGAAAGCGCTTTTGAAAACAATCGAAATCGCTGAAACAAATTTATAGAAATGGAAAGTTCGCTGGAAAATTTTTTAGAAATCTTAACGTTGGGCAGAGATTTGACCGAAAGCGAAGCCGCCCGATTTTTCACGGCGTTGCAGACGGAAACCGAAAACGAAAATCTAATCGCCGCCGCACTGCTCGCTCTGGAATCGAAAGGCGCGACCGACGACGAAGTTTTCACGTTGGCAAAATTGATGCGCGAGCGTGCCGTGAAAGTCAAATCAACGCACGAAACGTTCGTTGATATTGTCGGCACGGGCGGAAGTTCAGCAAAGATTTTTAACGTCTCGACCGCCGCCGCGTTCGTCATCGCGGGCGCAGACGTTCCGGTCGCCAAACACGGCAATCGCGCTGCGACGAGCAATTGCGGCAGCGCGGACGTTCTCGCCGAACTCGGCGTCAATCCTGCAGTCGAAGCGGAAATGGCGGAGAAATGCCTGAGCGAAATCGGCATCTGTTTTATGTTCGCGCCGAAATTTCATGCGCTTTCGCCGATTCTCGGCAAAGTACGCCGCAACCTCGGCGTGCCGACGATTTTTAATAATCTCGGACCGCTCTGCAATCCGGCGAACGCGCCGCATCAAATAATCGGCGTGTGGAACGCGAATTTATTGGAGAAAACGGCAAACGTTCTGGCGCGTCTGGGAACAAAAAAATCCTGGATCGTTCACGGCAGCGACGGTTTGGACGAAATCACGCTCGGCGGAAAAACCTTCGTCGCGGAAATCTCCGGCGGCGCGGTGAAAACTTTTACGATTTCTCCGGCAGATTTCGGCTTGGAAGATGTCGCGGCGATGAGTTTTCCGAAATGCTCGCCGTCAGAGAGCGCGCAACTGATTTCCGACGTTCTGAAAAATGAATCGGTTGACGAAAACGCCCGCCATATAATTTTAATAAACGCGGCGGCGGCGATTTACGTCGCGGGAAAAGCGCCGGATTTGCGAGCGGCTTTTGAAACGGCAAAGGAAAGTTTGACGAGCGGAAAAGCGTCTGAGAAATTACGAAAGTTAATCGAATACACCAATCAGGAAATTTTATGAGCGATTTTCTCGGCGAAATTATCGAATTAAAAAAGAAACGTCTGGCGATTGCCAAAGCGAAAATTTCGCTCGCCGATTTGAAGCGAAAAGCGTTTGACGTGCGGGAAAAATCCGCGCCGCATCGTTTGCGAGAGGCTTTGGCGCAAAACGGAAAAATCAATATCATCGCCGAAATCAAACGCGCCTCGCCGTCGAAAGGCGTGATCAATGATAAAATTGATGTCGAGGAAACAGCGAGAAATTACGAGCGCGGCGGCGCGTGCGCGATTTCGGTTTTGACCGAAGAAGACCGATTTCAAGGAAGTTTGGATGATTTAACGACGGCGAGAGATTCGGCTGCGATTCCGATTCTGCGAAAGGATTTTATCTACGACGCGTTTCAAATTTACGAAGCGGCGGCGAGCGGCGCAGACGCGGTTTTGCTCATCGCGGCGATGCTGGATGATAAAGATTTAACAAATCTTCATCATCTAGCCGAACGAGAGTTGGGTTTGGATGTTTTGCTCGAAGTTCATACGCTCGAAGAATTTAAACGCGCGACGGCAACGGGCGCGAAAATTATCGGCGTGAATAATCGAGATTTGCATTCGTTCGACGTTTCGCTTGATGTGTCACGCGAACTAATTAAACACGCCACGCCTGACGCGCTGATGATTGCCGAAAGCGGTTTGCGGACGCGGGAAGATTTGGTTGAATTGAGAGATTTGGGATTCAGCGGTTTTTTGATTGGCGAAACTTTAATGAA
>CADCUR010000146.1 GCA_902805935.1 uncultured Pyrinomonadaceae bacterium | reverse complement strand
TTCATCGAGCGTCGCTCTCGTTTTCAAAAAATCGGGAACGACGCGCAGCGATTTTTCGCCGCGGACAAACAAGAACCGTTTGCTCTCTAACGCTTCGGGCGCGATTTTTTCAAACATCTCGCTCGCCGTGTTTGCCGTTTCGTCAAAAAACAAATCGAGCGATTCGTCCTTTAATAAATCAAAACTGCGCTTGCCTAAAACGTAAACTTTCCCGCCGAAATCGTGCTTTATTTCACGCAGTTTTCGGCGAAAAATTTCCGCCGCTGTAACGCTCGTTAAAAAAACTCCGTCGTAGCTTTCAAGCGCTGCCGTCTGTTTATCGAAATCAGATGTATTTTCGAGCGCAACGGTTTTAACGGTCGGACAATTGACAATCGAAAAACCGGCTTCCGACAAAATTCGGCTGAAATCATCGTATTTTCTGACGACTAAAACCCGCAATATTAAACGACCTCGCTCTCCGATTTCCGCGCCGCTTTTCGCGCGTTGTCGAGCAGTTCCGCCGCGCCCCGGCGCAAACATTTTTCGGCAAGCGCCCGTCCTAAATTTCCCGCCTCGCTGCGGCGTCCGCGCGCCGCGTCACGAATGATCGTTTCGCCGTCCAAACTGCCGACAAAGCCCTGCAAATAAATTTCGTCTTTTTCCAAAACCGCATAACCGCCAATCGGAACCTGACAGCCGCCTTCGAGCGAACGCAGAAACGCGCGTTCCGCCGCGACGCAAACTTCTGCCGTCTCGTCATTGAGTTCGCGCACCATCCGGACGATTTCCGAATTGTCGTCGCGCGTTTCAATCGCCATTACGCCTTGCCCGACGGCGGGCAGCAAAACATCGGTCGGAACGATTTGTTTGATATGCGCGTCGAGATTTAGACGGTGAACGCCCGCGTAGGCGAGGATAATTCCGTCGAGGTCGGAGGCGAGAAATTTGCCGATGCGCGTCGGCACGTTGCCGCGAATTTCGACGATTTCCAAATCGGGGCGGAAATTTAACAACTGACTTCGGCGCCGCAAACTGCCCGTCGCAATCTTCGCGTTTTCGGGCAAATCTTCGAGCGACGAATAATGTTCTGAAATGAAAACGTCGTTTGGCGTTTCGCGTTCGCTGACCGCGCCGATTTTCAAACTCGCGGGCTGCGTGGTAGGCAAATCTTTCAAGCTGTGAACGGCTAAATCAATCGCGCCGCGCGCGAGTGCAGTTTCGATTTCGGTGGTGAACAAACCTTTGTCGCCGATTTTGGAGAGCGCGGTGTCGAGATTCGCGTCGCCGGTGGTTTTGATAACGCGCACCGCAAACTCCGCGTGCGCGGCAAAGCGACGTTCGAGTTCGGTTTTGACGTGTTCGGTCTGCCACAAAGCCAATTGGCTGCCGCGCGAACCGATAGTGTATTTACGCTTCAATTTCAAGCCTCTTCGGGCGCAAACGCCCGGCGTTTCATCGCTGCCAATTCGTTGACCACTTCGACGTGACCGGCGAAATTTTCCGCGCCGTTGCGCATCGCCATTCGATGAACGTGCGAAACGTTCTTGAGCAGAAATTCCTTGACGCCGACGATTTCCCGCAAAGTCGCCGCGTCGGGTTTCGCGCCGCCGCGCAGCGCGCTCGGCAGCAGCGGCAGCGAATAATACCAGACGAGAAAATCGCTCATTTCGCGCATTATGGTTTTTTTAACAATCGGCAAATCAGCCATCCGGCGCCGGTAATTTTTATCAATAATGGCGTGCAAATCGTCAATGTTTTTCAACACGACGTTTTCCGCCTCCTGCGTGTCAGCCGCAATGTCGCGCGGCACGGCAAGATCAATCAGCAGTATTTTATTCGTCTGATTAGCAAAATCCGCTTTCTCCAAGATCGGTTCGGACGCGCTCGTCGAACTGATCACAATGTCGGTCTCATTCAAGTAATTTTTGAAGCCGAAAAAATCAGCGGTCTCGCCCGCGAAACGATTTGATTTACGCAAATCTTCCAACAACTCGTCGGCGCGCGCGCGCGTTCGATTCGCGATGACAATTCTGCCGACGCGCTTTTTAATCAGACATTCCGCCGTCAGCCGCGCCGTCTCGCCCGCGCCGACGATTAAAATCGTTTTGTCTTTCAGCGAGTCGAAGGTTTCCGCCGCCAACTCGACCGCCGCCAAACTTATCGAAACCGCGCCCTTGTGCAGATTCGTCTCGCTACGGGCGAGTTTTCCGACTTTGAAGCCGCGCTGAAAAAGCTGATTAAGGATTTTCCCCGTCGAATTTTGTTCCGCGGCGAAAGCATATGCGTCGCGCAGTTGTCCTAAAATCTGCACGTCGCCGACGATTTTCGAGTCAACGCTCGTCGCCACGCGGAAAAGCTGTTGGCAGGCGGCACACGAAACCAAACCGAAAAAATGTTCGCGGCTGACCGCCGATTCCGCGTTTTTGAAATTAATTAACAAATCTTTATAAAAATCCAAATCAAGATCGGTGCGCGTCGTCACGCCGTAGATTTCCGTGCGGTTGCAAGTAGAGAGAACGACGCATTCGGAAAGCGTTTTTTTGAGTTCGGCAAGCAGCGCGGGCGTTTCGTTTTCGTGAACGTAAATCTGCTCGCGCACTTCAATCGGGGCGGTTTTATGATTGACGCCGACGGCGAATAAAATTGATTGTTGTGTGGACTGATGCAAAGTTTCCGTTTAATGAATTTGATTAATTTTAATCGAGCATTCCGCTATTTAAATATGATTCTAACAAATCCGTTTTTTTTCTCTTAACGCGAAATTATAATAATGACTTATAAGCTAAATTAGTTACAAAATTGTTTATTAAAAATCTGCGCTAATTACTCGCCGCAGAGAATTTGCGCGGCTAGCAGCGGAATCATCAATTCGTGGTGTCCGGTGACGGAAAAGCCGCGCCCCGCGCCGCCGGCGGTCGGGCGACGAACGACGTTCGTCTGCGGTCGGTAGCTCTGAATAAAATCGAAATTGGCGGTCGTAAAATCTTCGAGCGGGTAGCCCAAATTTCTAACCACCGTGACAGCCTTCAGGAAAATTTCCGGCAAGATTACCGCCGAACCCAAGTTCAGATAAACGCCGCCGCCGTTTAATTCCTTAACTATCGAACAAAACAGTTTAAAGTCGCTGTGCGAGGTCGCGCCGAGCGCCGCGCCGTCGCACGCCGCGTGAAAATGCCCGATGTCCGCGCCGATGGCGAGATGCGCGGTCAGCGGAATTTTGTGCCGGTAAGTTTGGCACAACAGCGATACGTCGGCGTGCGGCGGATTCGCCGCGCAAAGTTCCCTGCCCATCGCTTCGCCTAAACCGATTTCGTCTTTCGCGCCGCTTTGTGCCGCTTGATTTAACGTTTCGCCAGTCTCCTTTGCCGCGCCGAAATCGCCTTTCTCTAAAGTTGCATCAACGTCTTCGGAAGTAAAACCGACAAGAGCAATCTCCGTATCGTGAACCAGCACCGAACCGTTCGCCGCAATTGCCGAAACGAAGCCGCGACCCATCAAATCAATTAATACGGGAGCGAGTCCGGTTTTGACGATGTGACCGCCGATTCCCCAAACGACGGGTTTTCGCAACTGTCTGGCGCGGCGGATTTGTTTAGCGATTTCGCGTAAAGATTGAACAGCGAGAATGTCGGGAAGTTTGTCGAGAAAATTTTTGAGCGAGTCGTCTTCAGCAACCGGCGCGGCAAAATCCTCGACCGTGACTTTGCTCGGACGCGAGGCGAGTTCGTAGGTATTGATTGCCTCAAAATTCAGCGGCTGGTAGTTTTCGTAGATGGACATAACGACCAGTTTATACGATTTTAGGCGGCGTTTGAAAATTTACGGTAATCGTAATTGCCGGAACGCGCAACTCAAAACCGTTTTTGGTCTTTGAATACGGCGTCACCAGGCTGCCGGAATTTTATTGTAAAAGAGTATTTGTAAATTTAATGTCTAAAAAAAAATAGGACTTACGCAGTTGAAAAGATATTTGATAAAAATAAAGAATGAATCCGCCGAAAGTAACCGACGAAGATTACATTAACTTTATCATCGCCACGCCGCGTGACGCGACGGCGACCGAAGCCGAGCGCGTGCAGCCGGAAAGCCGGGACGCTCCCGCGCATGACGCTTTTACCCGGCTTCTGCAACGCCTT
>CADCUR010000145.1 GCA_902805935.1 uncultured Pyrinomonadaceae bacterium | reverse complement strand
TTATTAACAATCTTAAAAGGTCCCGGACCGTTCCAGCCCCCAATTGCTTGGCTGTCTTGACCCTTCACTTTAAATCCGGAGACGTAGCTATCAAGGATCTCAGTGTGAGCTGAGTTAAGCGCTATTCCACGTTTTAGACTTCCGTCCGGTGCGGCATGAATATAGCACCTCTCGATATAAAGGTGATGTGGCACTTCAGCGAGCGTATCTTGCGCTTCGCTGCCATCGCCCAAGTTCACCAAATCATAAATAAACGCGTTGGCATCAGCTTGGGCAATCTCTAGGCCGATAAGTTTATAGTGATGCGCTCCGGGATCGGTGTTAAGAGCACTATCAGCTTGTCCTTTTGAAATGATCTTAGGCATAAGAGCCGCTTTGTCAGGCGTAACACGTGTTCCTGCCGGAAGCTCAGAAGCTCTTGAAGATTGAATGGTAATTAAAGCGTCTCCTTTTTTCTTTCGAAGATAGATAGGTCCTATAAAGGTTGCGCCTGCCGCTAAGTTTAGGGTATCGCCAGGTGCAGCGGCGTCTATCTTTGCTTGCAGGTTGTCTCCTGCTTTTACCTCAATCATCGCAGCATTTGCTCTTACTGAAAGATGGGACTTTTCGCCCGTTTGCGGGTAACACCCAAGAAGCAATGCAGCAAGCCCAAAGGCATAAGCTGTTAAATGTTTGTTCAAAGTATTTCTCCTTTCTTTGTTTCTTAAAGTTGGTACTGCCACTATCGAACACTGCCAAAAATCTTACTCCAATTTCACAATGAAAAACAATAAAAATAGCCGAAAGTTTTTGCGCTCATGGCTAAATTCTCCGAGTCCAATAACTTTAGTATTAATTCTTCCTCACTGAGATTTCGGCTCAACTCCGAGTTCGGCTCAGTCGGCTTTCGACCCTGAGTTAGGACTTCTTCTTGTGGATCTAAGCCGTATTTGACGAAGGAGCCTTTTGTACCGTGCAGAATGTAATGCGGCAGCGATTAGCGGACGAGCATCCCGGATTTAAGCGTTACTTTCAGCTGATCGTAGCCTATTCTTTAGATATATGCTAGCGCGTCGTTTCGGCTTATGAAGACGGCGTTGAAACAATTCTGGAAGTAGCCGAACGCTTTGAAGTAAGCCCAAGCTTTATCAAGAAACTACTCGCCAGGAAACGCTCGACCGGCTCGATTGCACCCGTTGGTCATCGCGGCGGACAACGGAAACGACTTTCGGTGAGGCATCGGAAATGGCTCTTGAAAACAGTCCTGGCAGAACTGGACATGGTCCGGCAACTGTTGACAATCAGTTTGCGGTTCGCGCCTAGTAAAATTGCTTACCCAAGCAAGAAATTTAAATCCTCAATAGACGGCGGAAACCCGGCGGGCTTCAAGTTTTTGTTATTTATCGGAATTGCGTCGCGGCAACGGCGGCACAGCCGAAACAGTTTGCGCCGCCATCGCCAGCCTTCGCCGTTTTGAAATACAATCCGCCGCGCCGACCTTCGGCGAACATCCCGGATATTACCGCATTTCCTTCGTTGCCGAAGAAAACTCCCTCTTCGAAATCGCCCGCCGAAGCAACAGCGCGAGCAGCGGTGTTCGCCGACAGACGGCTTGACGGGATGATTTGCTGGGTGCGCCCCGGATAGCTCCAGAAAAGTTTGGCGACCGCGCCGCCGCCGTTCTCGTAAAACTCCATCCAAATGTCGTAAATGGTGTTCGCCGTCAGATTAATCATATCGCTGTTGTTGGTTGGACTATGGTCAGTCCAATTGTCAATTAATAATTGATTGTTAACCCACAATCGAACGCCGTCGTCGCTCGTTGTCGTAAATGTGTAAGAGCCGGTGACGGGCGCGGTTACTTGTCCCGTCCAGCGCACTGAAAATGTGTCGGGGCTGGTCAGCGCGGTTCCCGAAGGCGTCGTGGTTTCCCAATCGAAATTGACGGTCGCATCGCGCCTGGTCGTCATTAAATTCGTCAAATCCCAGTTGTCGAAATACTCGCCGTTCAGACCGCCGGTGTTCGACGCGCTAACGTCCGAGAAGACGGACGTATTCAACGCGGAATTATTATGCGCGGTGGCGGCTAAACCGATGTAAACGTCTTCGGTAAAATTAATCGTCTGCGAACCCATGAGTGTCCAGTCGCTGCCGTCTGCTGATTGATAAGCGGCGAGCATCGCGCCGGCTCGGACGAGTCTCACCCAGTATGGGGCGGTAACGTTTGCGCCGGGCGTGTGAACGCTCGACGCGCCCGCGCTTGTTCGGCTTTGGAAAGCAACGCCGTTGGCGGGAGTTACGACGACCATCGCATGCTGCGAATCGGAGGTCAAACTCTGGCGAATCATCACGCCGGCTTTCGCCCACTCGTCGGTGTCGCCGACGCTCGCCACCCGCGCAGTGATCTGACCGTCGCCGGTTAAAGTTTCATACGCGAAATGGAAAGCGTCTGCCTCGTTCCAGATGTCTGCGCCGCCGCCTTGAATTGTCCAAATTCCGTTTGCATAACTTGCCGAGCCGGTTTGTCCGACGCTGCCGATGTCCTGCGATGCCCAGCCCGAAGGCAAGGTTCCGCCGCCGGTCGTCTGAAACGTCGCGGTGTAGGCGGCAGCCGTTGCAGGCGTGGTGATCGTATGCGCCGATGCGCCGCCGTCCGACCAGGAGACGAACGTATATTGCTGTCCGCCCGAAGTTTGATTCGGCGCGTTGACGTTAAGCTGATAATTGTCCCACGAAACAACGGTGGTCGAACCGACGATCATCGTTCCATTAACCGTCAAATTGAGTCCGCTCGGCTGCGTCGCAAAAGTGATGTTCACTTTTCGCGGCTGGAAATTTTGCACGATTGTTCGGCTCAAACCGTTAAAATCAGTAGCGGTTAAACGAATTTCCAGAAAGCTGCCGGTCGCCGCTTGTAAATCTTCGGGCGCGGGAGCCGTAAAGGTTATGTTATTGCCGACGGTCGGCGACAAATACGGATGCGTATGATTATCGTTATGATGAAGAAGAATTTCCCACGTAAGGCGATCGTCCGGTAAATCTCCGTCTTGCGCATCGAAGGCGCTGCCGGTCAGCGTGATTGTTTCGCCGACGCGGAAAAGCTGGCTGGCAGTCGGCGACGAGATTGCCGGCTGCGGCGCGGTGTTGCCGACATCAATCCGAACGGTCGCCGTCGCCGAACCGCCGCGGCCGTCGCTGACCGTCACGACCGGATTATAAGTCCCGATTACCGAATAACGATGCGCGGGCATTGCGCCGGTTTCGGTTGTTCCGTCGCCAAAGTCCCAAGTAAAAGTCAGAGGATCGCCGTCCGGGTCGCTACTCGTCGAGGCATCAAACTGAACGTCGAGCGGCACATCACCGGCGGTCGGATTAGCGAAAATCTCGGCGACCGGATCGCGGTTCGTCGCGCCGGCGTAGCGGATGCGGCGCACTTGTCCGCCGCCTGCGTAAGTCGTGTAATAAAGCGCTTTGGTGCTTTGGTAAGGTCCGAAAATCATCGCTACGGCGCTGCTGCTGCCGAGTCCGGTAATGAACTCGCTCGCCGCGTAACCGCCGCTTCCGTTCGGCGTTAATTTAAAAATTTTGCCGCAGACGTATTCGCCGAAAAGATAAGAATTATCATACGCGCTCGACCAAACGCCGTTCGGGATGAACGCGCCGCCGGTGATTGAATTGCCGTGCACGCCCGCCGCCGAGCAGTCGTCGGTATGCTGATAATCGTAAACGGGATTGGTGAATTCGGCGGGCGCCGCGCCGCAGTTGGTCGTCGAATTGTTCGCGCAATGTCCTTCGCGTTCGTTCCAGCCGTAATCGGCTCCGATTAAACCTTCGTCAATTTCTTCCCAGACGTTCTGCCCGACATCGTTGATAAAAAACCTAGTGTCGTCGGCGTTTGAGTCGAACGAGATGCGAAACGGATTACGCAAGCCGGTCGCGTAAATTTCCTGACACCAATTGCCGCTCGTTGTGCTGCCCGTCACATTACAGCGTCCGCTGTTCTCGCCCTGAAACGGGTTGTTCGACGGAATCGCGCCGTCGCTCGTGACGCGCAGAATTTTCCCGAGCATTACGTGGCGGTCGCGCGCCGCGTCGTTTTCTCCGGCGCAGCCCGAATTTCCGGCGTAATCGCAGCCGCCGTCGCCGACGCTGATGTAAAGCAA
>CADCUR010000144.1 GCA_902805935.1 uncultured Pyrinomonadaceae bacterium | reverse complement strand
ACCGCTCCAGCGGTTCCCGCGTAACAGGTCATTTGCGGTTCTCCGGTTTCTTTGGTTTTGGAAATCAGGTCGTGCATATAAAGGTCAATCGCCGCCTTGAAAAATCCCGCGTCGCCGCCGTAATTATTTTTAATCGCCGCGCTGCGAGTATCGTCAAGAATCATTTGCGAAAGTTGACCGTAACGATTGTGGTCGAAGTTCAATTCGTTTGGGTCGGCTGACGGCGGACGAATGTAATTGATATTGACTTTATCCGGCTTCAAATCGTATTTCAGAAAATCATACCAATCGAAAATCGTGTCTTCGTTCGAAGCCATCACGCAGGTGCAGGTCTGCACGTCGAGACGCGGAAATTCTTTTTTCATCTCTTTCAGCGTCCGCGCCGTATGAATCGCTTTGTCCCAACTGCCTTCTTTGCGGCGAATCTTTTCGTGCGCCTCTTTCATTCCGTCTATGCCGAGCGCAATCGTGACGTTTAAGTTAGGATTTTCCTGCAAAATTCTGGTCACGTCGGGGAAAATGCGCGGATGGATTTGTCCGTTCGACATCAGATAAACCGAGTCTAATTTGTTGTTGCGATAAAAAGCGTTGCAGATTTCCGGCAAATCCTTGCGCGTGAACGGCTCGCCGCCCGCCAAAATCAAAACGCCGAGATTGCCGCCGAGCGTTTCGGAAATCTTTTCAATCTCCTCGGTTTTCATCTGTAGCTTTTTACGCGGTCGGTCGTCGAGTTCGTCGGTGAAAAAACAATGCGTGCAGCGCATATCGCACACGCTCGTCACCAGGATGTTTAATAAAATCGGGGCGAACGGTTGTCCGATAGCCAGTTTCGCGTAACGCTTCAATAATTCTTTGGTTGTAAAATCCATTTTATTATTCCTTTGTCTCTGAAAAGTATCGCGGGCTTTGATGCCGTCTGAAACAATTAGGTTTTACTTTATCTTATGGCTAAGTTTAGGGCAAGATGAATGCGTGACGGCGAATAACCTGGCGCGCCGCCTGCAGATGCGAAAGCAAACTCTTTGTCTCATAGCTAACAGAGTGTCGGCAGAGGAAAATTTTATTATCAGGTCGGACGAGAAAAGTGAAGGAGACAAGTTTATGTTAGCAATGAATTATCGCGGACCTCGGAGGGTTCGTATTGACCAAAAACCCGAACCGGAGATTCAACATCCGCAGGACGCTATTGTGCGCGTTTTACGGTCGTGTATCTGCGGCTCGGATTTGCATCTTTATAACGGTTCAGTGCCGGATACCAGAGTCGGGATGACGTTCGGACACGAAGTCTGCGGCATAGTCGAAGAAGTCGGGCAGGGCGTTGAAAATTTGAAAACGGGCGACCACGTTCTCGTGCCGTTTAATATCGCTTGCGGAAAATGCGTTTTCTGCCAGCAGGAAATGTATGGGAATTGCCACGAATCGAACCCGGAAGCGACGGCGGTCGGCGGCATTTTCGGTTATTCGCACACGGCGGGCGGTTACGACGGCGGGCAGGCAGAATACGTGCGCGTGCCGTATGCCGATGTCAGTCCGACGATTATTCCAGAATGGATGGATTTGGACGACGCGGTAATGATGACCGACGTTGTGCCGACCGGCTATCAGGCGGCGGAAATGGGCGGCATTCAGCCGGGCGATACGGTCGTCGTGTTCGGCGCAGGTCCGGTCGGCATTATGGCGGCGCGCTGCGCATGGCTGTTCGGCGCGGGCAGGGTTATCGTCATTGACCACATTGATTACCGTCTGGAATTCGCCAGAGACTATGCGCCCGCCGAGGTTTATGATTACAAGGAACTCGGCGATGTCGTGTTGTTTCTCAAAAAAACGACCGACTGGATTGGCGCAGACGTTTGCATTGATGCCGTCGGCGCGGAAGCGACCGGCAGAGCCATGCAGACTTTGCTCGGCAAACAACTGCATTTGGTGGGTGGCGCGGCAACCGCTTTGCAATGGGCGATTAACGGCGTGAGAAAAGGCGGCGTTGTTTCTATCGTCGGCGTGTATGGTCCGATTGGAACGCTCGTGCCGATTGGCAACGTCGTGAATAAAGGTTTGACGCTGCGCGGCAATCAAGCGTCGGTCAAAAGACTTCTTCCGCGGCTGATGGAGCATGTGCGAAACGGAGTTATTGACCCGAAAGCTCTGATTACGCATCGCATTCCTTTGGAAGAAGTGGCGGAAGGCTATCGTATGTTTTCAGCCAAACTCGACAACTGCATCAAGCCGGTGCTGATTCCGCCGCGAGCGAGAAGCTAGGAAAATAAAATTATGGAAAACAAATTTGTAGATTTAGAAACGAGAAAAATCGAAAACAAAGCAATAGACACCGCGCAGGTGAAAGGCTGGGGCGTGGATGCCGACCCGGAAAACGACCCGACTTACCCGATGAGATTGCGCGGCAGCGAGGACGAACACGCGGGCTACAGTTGGGAGCGCCCCGCGCAGCAGCCGATTGATGTCGAAGTACTGCACTCGAACGAGCGTCCGAATGTTTCGTCAACCTTCGGAACTTCTACGCCGCCCGCCGGTTTGAGCGGAATGATTCGCCGCCGGGCGTTCAATTTCAGCGAAAACAGCTACGCGCACTGGGTTCCGCTGATGCTCGCCGACCGCATCGGAATGGTCGAGGGCGTCGTAAGCGATTTGGCGCGCGGTCACGTCCCGAACATTTTTGAAGAAATGGGTTTGAAAGCCGAATGGAAACACAACCGCACGGGTTTGCTGTTAAAAATCGCCGCCGGTGCGGTCGTCACTGCCACTGTCATTAGCGTTGTACGCCGCAGAAGACAAGATTCAGACGAATAGCACACGGTTTTTTTATCAATTTGAAATACGGAGAGCATTTGAAAGCGTATGGCGTTCAAATGTTCTCCGTATTTTTTCGGCTCAACGCAAAAATTTTCTCAATCGTGCTGCTGACGTTTAATGACGCAGTAAGTTAAAATAAATTTATGTTTCGCAGAGTTTATTTAGACAACAGCGCCACCACGCCGATTGACGGGGAAGTCGTCGAAGCGATGATGCCGTATTTCACAGAGAAATTCGGCAATGCTTCGAGCATTCATTTTTTCGGGCAGGAAGCCAGAAGCGCCCTTGATCGAGCCAGGCATCAAGTTGCTGAGATTATCAACGCGCGTCCGAACGAAATTGTTTTCACTTCGGGCGGAACGGAAGCGAATAATCTAGCGATTCGCGGACTTTTAGAAGCGAACGAGAAATACGGCAAACATATTATCACCTCGGCGATTGAACATTCGGCGGTCAGGGAAGTTTGTCAGGATTTAGAAAAGCGCGGTTATGCGGTGACGTATTTGCCGGTTTATACGGACGGTATCGTAAAAATCGAAGATGTCCGAAACGCGATTCGGGCAGACACGATTTTAATTTCGATTATGACGGCGAACAATGAAATCGGCACGATTCAGCCGGTTGAAGAAATCGGCAAACTCGTCAGACGATTTCGTGAAGACGGCAAAAAGATTTGGTTTCACACAGACGCGGTGCAGGCGGTCGGGAAAATAAAAGTTGATGTCGAGGAAATCGGCTGCGATTTGCTTTCGCTTTCGGCGCACAAAATTTATGCGCCGAAAGGCGTCGGCGCGTTATACGTTCGGCGCGGCGTCAGATTGCATAAACAAAATATCGGCGGACATCAGGAACGCGAACGGCGCGGCGGCACGGAATCGGTGCCGCACATCGTCGCCTTTGGAAAAGCCTGCGAGCTGGCGAAAAATAATTTGGCGGAAACAGCCGCTCGCTTGAAAAATCTCCGCGACCGATTTGAACAAGGCATCGGCGAAAATATTTCGGACTTTGAGCCGAACGGCAATCGGGAAAATCGCCTGCCCTCGATTTCTAACGTTTCGTTTCGCTTTATCGAAGGCGAAGGACTTTTAATCAATCTCGATTTGCAGGGCGTCGCCGTTTCGACCGGCTCGGCGTGTTCGTCCGGTTCGCTCGAACCTTCGCCGGTGATTCGGGCTTTGGGCAAAAATGACGAATTGGCGCGCGGCGCGATTCGCTTTAGTTTCGGGGCGAACAACACGCCGGAAGATGTCGAATACGTTTTGGAAGTTTTGCCGCGGGCGATTGAAAATCTGCGTCGTCTGTCGCCGATTTATACAAAACAGACGGCTAAATAAAAAAGCCCCGATGATTTCTCACCGGAACTTTTTTGCGGGATTAATTAGTTTAACCTTTGGGGGCGAACAAATTTTTCTTAGTCGGAGATAATCATTCCGTTGCGGTCGGAGATAATCATTCCGTTTTTGTCTTCGCAG
>CADCUR010000143.1 GCA_902805935.1 uncultured Pyrinomonadaceae bacterium | reverse complement strand
GCTCTTTAATCCGCTTGAATTTTTATACAGTTGATTATCTGCGAAAAGGCGGTTTCGCTTATATCAGGAAACGGCGAAAAAACGATAGGGATTTTCCTGATAGATGGGGTTTTAGAGAATTTGAAGATGTATTTTCCGATGATGCGTTTTGCAGGAAACGTCAATTCTCCTGCATCCAGCCTTGCAAAATGGCGTAGCTGATAATTTCTTTGCGGCTGCTGATGTTGAGTTTTTGCTGGGCGTTGGCTTTGTGCGCTTCGACGGTTTTGACCGAGATGTCGAATTGTTCGGCGATTTCCTTGTTGCTGTAACCGAGCGCGATGAGGCGCAGCGTTTCGGATTCGCGCCCTGAAAGTGACGCGCCGCGCACATCACCGCGCATTTTGCCGTGCTTTTCGGTGAAATTATTAAAAACCTTGCCCGTGATTGCCGGGTCGAGATAATTGCCGCCCGCGGCGACGGCGCGAACGGCGCGAAGCAGGTCGGTGGATGCACTCTGCTTTAAAACGTAACCGTCAACGCCGGCTTGCAGAAGTTCCTGCAAATACGCTTCGTCGGTATGGCGCGTTAAGGTGAGAATTTTAACGTCGGGCATAATTCTTTTGAGTTTCGCCGTCGCCAGCAGACCGTTCAGTTTGGGCATCGAAACGTCCATCAGCACGATGTCGGGTTTTAATTCTTCGGCGAGGCGAATGGCTTCGCGCCCATCGCCCGCACAGCCTACGACTTCCAAATCGTCCTGCGATTCGATAATCAAACGGATTCCTTCGCGCACCGTTTCGTGGTCTTCGGCAAGTAAAATCTTTAGTTTATTCATCGCCTGAATTCTCCTTTTTCACTAATCGCGTCGGAACGCGGACATAGATGGTCGTGCCTTTGCCGGGCGCGGATTCGATTTCCAGGTTGCCGCCGACCAGCGCGGCGCGTTCTTTCATTCCGATTAAGCCGATGCCTTTGTTGCGATTCATTTTGTTTTTCGGGTTAAATCCTTTGCCGTCGTCGCTGATGATTAAAACGATTAAATCTTTGCCGCGTTTTTCCAGAGACACTTCGACGGTTTTCGCCTTGGCGTGTTTATGCACGTTGTTTAAGGCTTCCTGCGTGATGCGATAAAGATTCGTTTCGACTTCGGGCAGCAGGCGTTCCTTGCGCTTTTCCGAGCCGATGAATTCCGCCGATGTGCCCGAATAATGCGACCATTCCTTGATGTATTTGACGAGCGCGACGCGCAAGCCCAAATCGTCAAGCGCGGCGGGTCTCAGTTCCCACGAGAGAAAGTCTATGCCCGCGTCCAGATGTTTGGCGATAAGCTGTATCTCGTCAATTTTACTGCAAATTTCTTCCTCGTCGCATATTTTTCTGGCTGATTCGAGCTTGAGGCGCAGCGCGGTTAATTGCTGACCGAGTTCGTCGTGAAGGTCGCGGGCAATGCGCTTGCGCTCGTCTTCCTGCGCACCGACTAGCTTTTGCAGCATTTCCTTGTCTTGCAGAGCTTTTTCGGCTTTGAGCCGCTCGGTCATATCGCGGGCGATTTTCGCAAAGCCCTGCGCGTTGCCGCTTTCGTCCTTTAAAACCGTCATCACGCCGGAAACGTAAAACTGCGAGCCGTCTTTGCGAATGTGATAACGCTCGTCGGGCGCGCGCCCGTCGCGCAGGGCGATTTCGGCTTCTTTTTCCGGCACTCCTTTGGCGCGGTCTTTGGGCGTAAAGACAATCGCGCTCGTTTGTCCGAGAGCTTCGCTTTCCGTCCAGCCGAAAACTTTTTCCGCGCCCTTGTTCCACGAATCTATGCGTTTGTTGAGCGACATCGTAAAAATCGCGTAGTCCGACGCGCTTTCGACGAGCAGCCGCAGCCGTTCTTCGGATTCGCGCAACGCTTCTTCCACCTGTTTGCGGTCGGAGATGTCGTAGGAGACGGCAAGCACGGCATAAACTTCGCCGCTCGCCGAACGCAGCGGCGTGCCGCGCGTCAGGAAAGTTCCGCCGTGCGCGTCGTGTTCGTGAACGAACGTCTCACCCGCCAGAGCCTTTCGATACATCGCCGCGTAATTCTCCGCCAAGTCGGGCGGCAACGCCTCGAAAACGGTTTTGCCGATAAAGTTTTCGGATTTGAAATCAGCGTCGGCGAGAGCTTCGCCCTCGGCGATTTGATAGCGCAAATCGCGGTCGAGAATAAACGCCGCGCCGCCCGGCAGATTTTTTATCAATTCGCGCAGGCGTTCTTCCGATTCGCGCAACGCTTGTTCAGAACGCTTGCGCTCGGAGATGTCTGTGAAAACGACGGCGACGCGTTGCGCTGAACCGTTGCTGACGGGCGAAACCAGCACGTCGAACCAGCGATTGAAAACTTCGGATTGATATTCGAGGCGTTCGGACGCTCCGGTTTCAATTGCCCGCGCGTAAAACTCATTCCAGAACGGTTCGACTCCGATTATCAACTCACTGGCGTGTTTGCCTTCTGCGTTTTCGATGCCGGAATGTTTGGCGAACGCGGGATTTGCCTGCACGACGAGGTGGTCGAAAGGCTTTCCGTCCGCGTCGTAGAGAACTTCGATGATGGCGAAGCCTTCGTCAATCGAGTTGAACAGCGAGCGGTATTTTTCTTCGCTTTCGCGCAGCGCGGCGTCCGCCCAGTGGCGTTCGAGAAATTCCGCCGCCGTCCACGCGAGCATATCCAACAGCCGCAGTTCATGTTCGCCCGGACGATGCGGCTGGCGAAACTGCGTGCTGATGACGCCGATGGTGTCTCCCGCACGGCTCGTCACCGGCGTGGACTGCGCGGCGCGAATTTCGTCGGCGCGGACGGCATCGCCGGCTTCGGTGCCTTCTTCCAAACCTGTGAAAACTGCCGTGTCTTCGATAATCAAACGCTGCCGCTCGACGCGTGCCACTTCGCAGCCCGCCTCCAGACCTTCGTAACGAAAGAAGGAGATGAACGAGCTGTCGTCCTCATAACCTTGCCAGACTGCCATCTCCAGCCGCTCGCCATCAGAGCTTAAAAGCTGCACGCAGCCGCGCTCTGTTCCGGTGAATTCGCAAGCCGCTGCCAATACGTCTTGGAGTGCCGCATTGACATCGTTTTGCCTCTCAAGTTTCGACTGCAATTCGTAAAGCTGCCGCATTCCCGCGAGGTCTGCCGCGATTAACGCTTCGCTCTCGCGCAAGGCTTCTTCGGCGCGGGCGCGTTCGAGGCTCGTCCAGATGCGCGACGTGATTTCGCGCATCAATTCAATCTCGTCCGCCCGCCAATCGTGCGCTTTTGAATCGAACATCACGATATGAAAAAGCCATTTGCCGCCGCGTACGATTGGAAAGGAAACGAACGCGTCGACATCGAGGGCGCGATATTTTTTCGCGTCAACGCGCCGGTCTTCGAGCGTGTCGCGGACGACGAACGTTTCTCCGGCGCGGGAGAGACGCTGAAACTCGCCGGACAAAAATTCGTCCATTCGATACGCGCCGACTAAACTACGCACGTCCGCCCGATGCCAGTCGTGCGTAATCGTTGCTGTGTCCGACGCTTCGTCAACGTCCGTAAAAGCGCAAAGCGAAATATTAAAAAACGCGCCCAGCTTCGCGCCGACTGTTTGCAAAATCTCGTCGGCGGTCGAAAGACGGGATAAATCGGCGGTAATGTCGGCGAGAAACGCGGAATTCATTTCGAGGCGTTTGCGCGTCGTGACGTCGCGCGTCGAACCGGCGATTGATTCGACCGAACCGTCAGCGGCGAGAACCGGATTGAAAATGTATTCGTAAATGCCGGTCGCACCGTCCGGCGCAGTAAATGTTGATTCGGCTTTAACCGGTTCGCCCGTCTCGAAAACCTGCTGGATTTCCTGCTGATGCCTGACGGCTAATTCGTCCGGGTAATTCAAATCGAAAAAGTTTTTGCCGATTATTTCGTCGAGCGTGATGCCGAGTAAATCGAGCAGCGGTTGATTTGAATAAACGAATCGCCCCTCTTTATCGAAAATATAAGTGAAATCGTTGATGGTCGAAAGCGTCGTGTCGAAAATGCGCCGCTGTTGCTCGCGGCTTTGCATCAGATGATGCAAAGCCTGTTCGGAACGCACCCGCGTCGTGATGTCAACAAAGGTGACGACCGCGCCGTTGATTTTGTCGTCGGTCGTGCGGTAGGGAAAGACACGCATCAGATACCATTTGCCTTTCTCGGTTTCAAATTCGCGCTCGACCGTGTGCAGAGTTTCAAGAACCTGTTCGACATCCGCGTGCAAATCCTCGAAATTGATTTTCGTCGTGATGTCGGCGAGCGGGCGATTGATGTCCGCGTCAATCAAATTGAAAACGTCGCGCGCGGGCGGCGTGAACATCTTGACGCGCATCGAACGGTCGAGAAAAATCGTGCCGATGTCGGTCGAATTGAGCAGGTTTTTGAAATCGTTGTTCGAGACGGAA
>CADCUR010000142.1 GCA_902805935.1 uncultured Pyrinomonadaceae bacterium | reverse complement strand
ATGAATTCTGACCAGCGTCGGGATGTCTTTCCGCATCTCGCCCTTAAACAAAGCGACAAACTCTTCGTTGCTGTTAAGCGAACGATAGCCCGCGATTTTGAATTCGCCGATTTGCGTCGGCAAATCGGCGACGGCGATTCTTTCCACCGAAATCGAATGCGTCTTTATAAGACATTCGTCGTTATTTTTCGTCAAATTAAAATCTCCAATTTTGATTACTGTAAAGGCATTATAACTCTTTGCTTCGTTAATTTGTATATTTAAACGAAAAAATTTTAATCGGCTTTTTTCAAACGGCTTCCCGCAACAGAAAAAAGTCGGCGGTTATCAATCGGACAACTTCGGTAAAAGCCGCGAGCGAATCTTAGTCCAAGCGTCCTTCGTTTGGACAAGTCGCCATTAAAAACGGATTTTTTAATTTAGATTAGTCTTTTTTTGAGAGCGAAGGTTAAATATAAATAAATTATCCGATGGCTCCCGATTCCAAACTCAAATTTTGGTGCGGGTTACTGGAAACCGGATTTTCCAGTTTTTCTTCCACGTATTGTAACTGGTAAAGCCGCCAGTAAAGTCCGCGCAACGCGAGCAATTCGTTGTGCGTTCCGGCTTCGCGCAATTCGCCGTGATGAAAGACCATAATTCGGTCGCATTTCTGAACGGTCGAAAGCCGGTGCGCGACAATCAACGACGTTCTCTGCTGCATCACGCGGTCAACCGCTTGTTGAATTAACTGCTCAGTTTCCGTGTCAATTGAACTCGTCGCCTCGTCGAGAACCAGAATTTTCGGGTCGAAAGCGAGCGCCCGCGCAAATGAAATCAACTGTTTTTGTCCAACCGAAAGCCCTGCGCCGCGCTCTTTTACTTCAGATTGATAATCGCCCGAAAGCCGGCGCACGAATTCGTCGGCGTGAACTTCTCGCGCCGCCCAGACGATTTTTTCATCGTTAATCGCTTTGTTTCCGAGCCGGATGTTGTCGGCAATCGAACCGCTGAACAAAAATACGTCCTGCAGAACGACGGCGAAATTCTCTCGCAAACTCGGCAAATCCCAATCGCGCACGTCAACGCCGTCGAGCAGAATTTTTCCTTTCTGCACATCGTAAAAGCGCATCAGCAAATTTGTCACCGTCGTCTTTCCCGAACCGGTCGCGCCGACGAGCGCGATTGATTCGCCCGCTTCGACCGTGAAGGAAACGTCTTTCAAAACCCAATCTTCATTTTTGTAGGCGAACCAGACGTTGCGAAATTCGATTTTGCCGACGGCTTTGCCAATCTTTTTCGGCGCGTCAGGCGTTAAAATTTGAATGGGCAAATCGAGCAGAACGAAAATTCGGTGCGAGGCGACGATTGCCGCCTGCAAGACGTTGAACTTATCGGACAAATCGCGTATCGGTTGAAAAAGCTGCTGCGAATACTGCACGAAAGCGATGATGATGCCGATGGTCAAAGCCGTGCCGTTCGCCGACATACCGGTCAAAATTTGATAGCCGCCGAACCAAATGACGAGCGCGACGCCGATGGCGCCGATGAAATCCACGAGCGGGTAAAAAATCGCGTAATAATAAATCGTCTCGACGTTGGCGTTGCGGTAATCGTCGTTGATGTCGTGAAATCTTTCTTGGGTTTTCGTTTCGGCGTTAAAAAGCTGGACGGTTTGCGCGCCCGAAATATGTTCCTGCAAAAAAGCGTTGAGCTTCGCCAGCCTCGTTCGCACCATATCGAAGCCGACGCGGGCGCGTTTGCGAAACCAATTCGTCGCGGCGAAAAGGAGCGGAACGGTAATCAAGGACACGAGCGCGAGCCGCCAATCAAGCCAGAACATCATTCCGATAATCGCAAAAATGATTACCAAATCGCCCAGCACGTCAATCACGCCCGAAGTGAAAAGTTCATTAAGCGCGTCAACGTCGCCCGTGATTCGGGTGATGATTCGCCCGACCGGATATTTGTCGTAATAAGCGACTTCCTGATTTTGGAGTTTCGTATAAATTTGCGTCCTGATGTCGAACATCACTCGCTGCCCGACGACGTTCAGCAGAATTTCCTGGATATAGGAAAACAAAAAGCGAAACAAAAAGACGCAGAAAAAGGCGAACGCGAACAACCAGATGCCGTCCGTGACCTTGGGCGTGATGTAATCGTCAACCGCCATTTTGGTAAAATACGGCTGCAAGCTGATTAAGATATTCGTCAGAAAAGTCAGCACCAGCGCGACCGCCGTCATTTTCCAATACGGCTTGAGATAACTGAGCAGGCGCAGGGTAACGCGCAGATCGTAGGTCTTCTCAATCGCTTCTTCTTCGTGAAATTTTTTCGCTTCTTCAGACATCTTTTTCAATCTTAGATTGAAAAAGAGGAAAAGTGAAAAAGGGGAAAAGTGAAAAAGCCCGTCGAGTAAAAATAACCAACTTTTTCACCTTTTTCACTTTTTCACTTTTTCACTTTACAATCCGTATTGTAATGAATCGTTTTATCAGCGACCACAAAGACAACTGGCAGCGTCTCGAAGATTTGCTTTCAATTCTTGAAACTTCCTCGATTAAAGGTTTATCGAAAATGGAAGTGCGCGAGTTCGGCGAGCTTTACCGGCGCGCGGCGACCGATTTGGCGATTGCCCGCTCTGAGACGCGCGACGTAAAACTCGTCAACTACCTCAACAGTCTGGTCATCCGCGCGCACGGCAAAATCTACCGCGCCGAAAGTCAGGGCGCGAATCTCATCTGGAATTTTTTCGCCGAAGATTTTCCGCGCGCCTTTCGCCGCACTTGGCGCTATACCGCGCTGGCGTTTGCGGTTTTTGTGTTTTTCGGCGTCGCGTCCTTCGTTTTGTGCTACAACGATTTAAATTTCGCCGACGAACTCGGTTTGAGCGATTTGCGCTACGCCGTTCAAAACGAAAATAGATGGTGGCTCGAATTGAACCGAGCAAATCAAATCGGTTCGACGGCGATTTTAACGAACAACATTTTGGTCGCACTCAAAGCATTCGCCTTAGGCGCGTTTTTCGGCATCGGAACCATTTACGTTTTGATTTTCAACGGGCTGCAAATCGGCGGAGTTTTGGGAGTCTGCTACAAAATAAACGCCGGTTTCGCGGGCGAACTCGTCACGTTTATGGTCGGACACGGCGTCGTCGAACTATCGTGCATTTTCATCTCGGGCGGCGCGGGAATGCTGATCGGTTATTCGATTATCAATCCGAAAGATTTGACGCGCGCCCAAGCCTTAAAGAAAAACGGTCTCGAAGCCGTCCGCCTCGCTATCGGCTGCGCGGCGCTGCTCGTCGTCGCAGGCGTCATCGAAGGTTTTCTCTCGCCGTCCGCACTGCCCGCTTGGGTAAAATTCGGGACGGGAATTTTAACCGGCGCGGCGATGTCGGCTTACCTGCTGCTTGCCGGACGCGAAGAGAAACAGACAGCGCAGGCGCAAGAATCCGCCGTTCATAAATTGATTGACGACTTTCGTTAAAAGTGCTATAAATTGAACGTCACAGCTTACATCCGACAATTCGATTATTAACGCTTTCCGAAACAAAACTGCCAGCAATAAATCGAAAATCTAAATAATTTAACTCTCGACGCGCTTTAATTCAGCCTGCCGTTGGCAGCGTTCTCTTATCTACCAATTACTAAATTTCAAGGAGAATGAAATGCGAAACACAGAACATTCAAGCAATAACAGAGCGACGAAAGGATTGCTCGCGAGCAGCCTTTCGGTTTTTCTGATTTTAACAATGGTCGCTCCGGCGTGGGCGGTCGTTTTCAGCAACACGGCGACGATAAATTTGCCCGACGCTACTGCGCAAGGCACGGCTAATTCGTATCCGTCAAACATTACGGTCGCCGGTCTCACCGGCAACATTACGAACGTAACGGTGCGCCTCGAAAATCTCAACCATACGTTTCCCGCCGACCTCGACGTTCTTCTCGTCGCGCCGAACGGCAACAATCTGCTTTTGATGTCGGATGTCGGCGGCACGAACGATGTCTATTTCGGCAACATCACTTTTGACGACGCGGCGGCGGCGATTGGCATTGACGGTCCGATCGGCAGCGGCACATATCAAACGAGTCGCGACGCTACGGCTGATACTTTTCCCGCGCCCGCTCCTGCTATCGGCACGAACACGACGCTCGCCGGCGCTTTTAACGGCATTGCGGCGAACGGCGCTTGGAGTTTGTATATTGTGGACGATGCGGGCGCCGACCAAGGAATTCTCGGCAACGGCTGGAGCATCACAATCACGACGGCGGGCAGCGCGGCAACCACGTTTCGCAGCAACGATTCGATTTTCATCCAAGATGCCTCGCGCTCGAGAGCCACGCCGTATCCTTCGGCGATTAACGTCAGCGGCTTAACCGGCGCGGTTACCGATGTCAACGTAACGCTTAACGGCGTTAATCATTTGAACCCGGACGATTTGGACATTATGTTAATCAGCCCGGCGGGGAAACGGATGTTGATTCTGTCGGACGCGGGCGGAACCGCCGACGTGGTGAACGTCAATTTGACGTTTGATGATTCGGCGGCGGCAGCGATACCGACCGGCGGACCAATCGTAGCGGGAACTTTTCGACCGAGTACTTTCGACATGGGCGACACTATTCCCTTTGAAATCGCTCCGCACCCGCAGGCGATTTCGGGCGGCGGCACAGCAACGCTCGCTTCGGTTTTTAACGGCACCGAACCGAACGGCTTTTGGCGACTCCTCGTGGTGGACGACGCGACCGGCAACAGCGCTGGCAGCAACATTATGGGCGGCTGGAGCATTGACATCACGGCGGGCGGCACCTACGGCGCGAAGCGTTTCACATCGAGCGACTTTGACGGCGACGGCAAAACCGACACGGCGGTTTACCGGCGCGGCAACGGCTTCTGGTTTCTGCGCGACAGCTTTTCGCTGTTCAACCGCGCCATCCAGTTTGGCGCGCCGAACGACTCGCCGATTCCGGGCGATTACGACGGCGACCGCCGCACCGACCTCGCCGTCACGCGCGTGAGCGGCTCACAGGTAACTTGGTATATTTTACGCAGCGGCAGCGGCACGCTCGAAACCGTTCCGTTCGGTGCGCCGACCGACCGGCTCGTTCCGGCTGATTACGACGGCGACGGCAGAGTTGACGTTGCCGTGTGGCGACCGTCGCAAGGCGCGTGGTATATCCGCCAGAGCAACGGCGGCTCGCCGACGCTGCGAACCGTAGTGTGGGGCGCGAGCGGCGATATTCCGCTGCGCGGTCATTTTGAAGGCACGAACGGCGCGGACTTTACCGTCTTTCGTCCGGCAAACGGCACCTGGTATATTCGCAATAACGCCGATACGTCGGCTCGCGCCGTAACCTTCGGCACGGTTGACGACCAGCCCGTGCCGGGCGATTACGATGCCGACGGCAAAACCGACATCGCCGTATGGCGATCTTCGGACGGCTCCTGGAGTATCATCCGCAGTTCGGATTCTACGCTCACCGGACGCCAATGGGGGGCGACGGGCGACGTGCCGGTGCAGGGCGATTACGACGGCGACTCGGTGACCGACATCACCGTGTTCCGACCGTCAACCGGCGCCTGGTATATCATCAATAGCGGCACGCTCGCCACCGCCGCAAGCACCGCAGCACTCCGAATTGATGTCTACGGCTGTTGCGGCGATCTCGCATTGCCTTATACTTACAATCAAGCCGCTCCGTAATAAATTGGAAGGCTGAAAATAAAAGAGCTGTCTCGGTTGGCTATTCGAGTCCACCGGAGACAGCTCTTTTGTATTTACCTTGGCTTTCTAAAGCAATCCGCGTTCTTTCACCTTCAAGTAAGTTTCAAGCAATTTCGGCGCGAGCGAATTGGTCGTCACGTCCAGCGCCAGCCCGCCCAAAGTCTCGACTAATCTTAAAGCCGATTCGCGCTGATAGATGATTTCTTCGGCGGCGGACTGTGTGAAAACGTCTTTGATTTCCAAAGGTTTTTCGCTGACCGTCCGGTTTAAATCCCGGTCGCCGATGGTGACGACGAGCGGCAGATGGCGCGGGCGCAGAAGTTTGAGCGAAGTTATCAATTCCTTTGAACTTTCCCGGTCAACCAAATCAGTCAGAATCACGACGAACGAGCGTTTTTTTGAATTCGACGCGACGAACTGAAAGGCGCGCGAATACGACGGCTCGATTAGTTCCGGCTCTAAATCGTGCAGGGCTTCGAGCGTCGCGTCAATGTGCCGAACGCCTTTGTTCGGCGGCAGAAATTTTTTAACCCGGCGTCCGAAAACCAGCAGCCCGCAGTTGTCGCCGCCGCGCGCCGCCGCAGCCATCAGCGCCAAGGATGCGTGAATCGCCGTGTCGAATTTCGATTCGTCGCCGATTCTGCCGGTCATCAGGCGCCCCGCGTCGAGCGCGATTAAAATCGTCTGGTCGCGCTCGATTTGATATTGACGAGTGGTAAGGCGCGAACGTCGCGCCGTCGCCGTCCACGAAACGTGCCGCAGTTCGTCGCCCGGAACGTAATCGCGCATTGATTCAAAATCGCGTCCTTCGCCGCGCAGAACGGCTTTGCGCTGCACGGCGAGAAACGAAACTGCGCCGAGTGCCTTCAAAGCCATCTCGCGCGCCCGCCGCATATTCGGATAAACTTTGACGGTTTCGGTCTCGCCCAAATCTGTCTGGCACCAAACGAGTCCGAATTTGGATAAAAAGCGCGCCGCCGTTTTGCCGAACTCATATTTCCCCCGGCTCAAAGGCGTTAATTCGTAAATAAAATTCGCCGTCGTTTGCGCTTTAACCGGAAATTCGGCTTCGCGCTGTTCGCTTAAAATCATTTCGGGCGGAAACTCGTCCTTGATTTTCAAATAAAAATCACGCGCCGAAGCGTTTTCGATGCGCAGTTTTACATTCGTCTTATCGCCGATGGCGAAGCGCCCGGTAAATTCGCGCTTGATCGTGAGTTCTGCGGGCAGACGGCGGCTGGCAAAATAATCGAACACGGCGAACGCGACGAGCGCCGCGTCGTAAATCAAAACCGCATAACGCAGCCAGGGCGCATTCCACGACAGCGAAAGCGGCACGAAACCGATTGCCAGCAAAACGAAAAACTTTCGGGAAAAAACAAAATTCATATTCGGCGTTGATTATACGGAAATTTCCGATTGGCGAAAAGCCATCTATTATTCTCGGACAATTTGCTTTTTCACGCTTTGGTCTAGTATTCTTGACGTGATTTTATGAACGCAGTTCGATTTAATGACGACAATAATTGAAACGGCTTCGGACAAAACATTTTGTCGGAAAGCCTTTCGTTTGTCGCCCAATCGAAAGGCGTTTTTTATTTATGTGAAAAGGTGAAAAAGTTTGTTACCGAAGCGAAACGATACTTTTTCGCTTTTAACCTTTTTCACTTTTTCACCTTACAAATTTATGTTGGACAGTTTAGGAAATTTGGAAAAAACTCATTCGTGCGGCGAGCTGCGCGAATCAGATGTCGGCAAGCGAGTTGTTTTGATGGGCTGGGTCGCTAAAAAGCGCGACTTCGGGATTTTTACATTTATTGATTTGCGCGACCGCGAAGGCGTGACGCAAATCGTCGTCAGCGAGGAAACCGCCGCGAAAGCGCACGCGAAGGCGAAAAATCTGCGCGGCGAGTTTGTCATCGCCGTCCTTGGCGAAGTCGTCTCGCGCGCCGAAGGCACGCACAATCAAAAACTTTCGACCGGCGACATTGAAATCAAGGCGAGCGAATTGCTGATTTTAAACGAGGCGAAAACCACGCCGTTTCAACTCGAAGTTGCAGGTTCGGAAAATTTGGCGAGCGAAGATACGCGGCTCAAATACCGCTATCTCGATTTGCGCCGCCCGCAGCTTCAGCACAATATCCGAATGCGGGCAAAAGCCGTGGCGAAAATCCGCGAGTTTATGGACGCGCGCGGTTTTACCGAAATCGAAACGCCGATACTTCTGAAATCTACGCCCGAAGGCGCGCGCGATTTCGTCGTGCCGTCACGAATTCACGCCGGAAAATTTTTCGCTTTGCCGCAGTCACCGCAGATTTTAAAGCAAATCACGATGATTGCCGGTTTCGATAAGTATTATCAAATTGCCCGCTGCTTCCGCGATGAGGATTTACGCGCCGACCGCCAGCCGGAATTTACGCAGCTCGACGTTGAAATGTCGTTCGCCAATCAGGAAATGGTTTACCGCGTCATCGAGGGATTTTTTCAACACGTTTTTAAGTTAATTGATGTCGAACTGCCGGAAAATTTTCCGCGAATGACTTATGTAGAGGCAATGCGCCGTTACGGTTCGGACAAACCCGATTTGCGTTTTGAAATGGAACTCGCGGATTTGTCCGGCGAACTAAAAGACACCGACTTTGCCCCGTTTGCGTCAATTTTGGAAAGCGGCGGCGAGATAAAATGCGTCGTCGCGCGCGGCAAAGCCGATTATTCGCGCAAGCAGTTGGACGAGTTGCAGGAGTTCGTCAAACGTTACGGCGCGAACGCGCTGGCGTGGGTAAAACTCGGTGAAGCGGAAACGACTTCATCGCTTTTGAAAGTTTTGGGTCAAGAAAAAATCGAAGCTCTGGCGCGTGCGGCAAACGCCGCAGAAGGCGACGCGGTTTTAATTGTCGCCGGAAAAAAATCCGTCGTCGCGGCATCTTTGGGAGCGCTGCGCGTCGAGATTGCAAGGCGCGAAAATCTGATTGATAAAAACGCATACCGACCGCTGCTCGTCACCGAATTTCCGATGTTTGAACTTAACGACGAAACGGGAAATTACGACGCGGCGCATCACCCGTTCACGTCGCCGATGGACGAAGATTTGGAAATGTTCAAACGCGCCATCGAAAACGAAGCGGATCATCATCTGCTTGGAGCGGTTCGCGCCAAAGCCTACGACGCAGTAATTAACGGCTACGAATGCGCGGGCGGCTCAATCAGAATTCACCAAAAAGAAATCCAGGCATTGAACTTTAAAGCGCTCGGTTTATCGCCTGAGAAAGCGCGAGAAAGGTTTGGATTTTTTCTCGACGCGCTCGAATACGGCACGCCGCCGCACGGCGGTTTCGCCGCCGGAATCGAGCGAACTTGTATGATTCTCTGCGGCACGGAAAACATCCGCGACGTAATGGCGTTCCCGAAAACCGCCTCAGCGCAGGATTTAATGATGGACTCGCCGGGCGCGGTTGATAATTCGCAATTAAAGGAACTTGGGATTAAAATTGTGGAATAATGTCGAAACTTTTCGATTAAAATTTTCCTGAACCAAAACAACCGCGATGTCGTAGAATCAAAAAACAATGGCAAAGAAAAAAAAATTCGACACCAATCCGCTCGACCCGTCGTTTCCCGAAAGAGTTCAGAAGGAAGCCGAAACCGTCGTTTTGCCAAAAAACCAATTTAAGACCGCCGAGTTTCCGCCGTCTGTGACCGAAGAAGAAACGCGCCGTTTTGAAAATCATAATTTCAATCAATATCAATCGCCGTATA
The DNA here is from genome assembly GCA_902805935.1 of uncultured Pyrinomonadaceae bacterium. Taxonomy (GTDB): domain Bacteria; phylum Acidobacteriota; class Blastocatellia; order Pyrinomonadales; family Pyrinomonadaceae. The sequence continues at coordinate 23,578 of CADCUR010000142.1, read as the reverse complement.
ACGGGCAGACGACTCCCGCCGAATATCAGACAGCGAAATTTACCGGCGCGCCGAGGACGATTCCGCTCAAAAATTCCAAATCTAAATTGCCGGAAAGATGGCTGATGGGTTTGGCGTATATTCCTTGGTATCCGGGTTTGATAGCCGCTTTGATAATGCTTTTCATCGTGCCGAAAAGCGAAACGAAAATACGCTTTCACGCGGCGCAGGGTTTGGCGGCGCACATCGGAATTTTGATTGTCAGCGCGATTTTGAGTACGGTCGGCAACGTCACGGATTTGGCGGATATGGCTAACTGGATTTTCAAGCTCGTCACCTCGATTATGCTGGTTATTTTTACTGTAAAAGCGTGGCAGGGCAAGCCGATTCATATCGAATCGGTGGACGATTTAACTAATTGGCTCGAAGAGAAAATCAAACCGCGAAATTGAATTTTTTAGAACCGGAGAAATTAAAATGTATTGCTCGACCTGCGGCAGCTTAATCAATACGGAACTGAACTACTGTAATCGGTGTGGCGCTAGAGTTGATAAATTGGCAACCGTCGAGAAATCTTCGGCGACCGGCTATCTGTCAATGGCAACGGGTTTTGTCGGACTCGGAGGTCTCGGCTTGACCGTCGGTTTGATAGCGACTCTTTTGAAACACGGCGTTGTCATAGAAGCCGTCGTGATGCTGGCACTCGCTTTTCTCGCCACAGTTTTCGGAATGACTTTTCTAATGCTTCGGCAAATCTCCCAAATGTCGAGCGTTTTGCCGCCATCCAAAGAAAAGCTACCAGAAAATCCACTGTTGAATTCGGTGCCTGCGGCGCAGTTGGAAGAACCACGCCAACCCGCGCGTAGCGTAACGGAAAACACAACCCGAACGCTTGAGAAAGCGTTGGTAAAATAAAATTTTCGGGTTTCGAGCCGGAAACAGTTCCGAAATTGAAATCTGAAACTCTTTATCGCGCGTCCAAATCGTACTCGCGCAGCCGCCGGTAAAGCGTCGAAGACGAAATTCCCAAAAGCTCCGCCGTCTTGCCGCGATGCCAGCCGGTTTGTTCCAATGCCCGCAGAATCTGCTGCTTTTCGATTTCGTGCAGAGCCGTCGGTGCGGTCGCGTTTTGAAAAGAGTTCGCGCTGTTTTCCTTTGGTATGTTGTAGCTGACCGAAACGCTCGGCTCGTCTCGCCGATAGACGACTTCCGGCGGCAATTCTTTAATCGTAATTCTGCCGTTGTCGGCGAGCAAAACGGCGCGTTCCAAGCAATTGCGAAGTTGCCGGACATTGCCCGTCCAACTGAATGAACTCAAAGCGTCAATCGCGGGCGGCGTGAGTTCGGGCGCGCCTGCTCCGGCAATTTTATTTAAAATATGCCGCGCGAGCGGCTGGATGTCTTCTCGGCGCTGGCGCAGCGGCGGAATGTGAATCTCAAAACTGTTGATGCGGTAAAGCAAGTCGGAACGAAACGTGCCGTCGGCGGTAGATTGCGCCGCGTCACGATTGGTCGCGGCAACAAGGCGCACGTCAACTTCGACTTTTTTGACGCCGCCGACCCGAAAAAACGTGCGCGTCTCTAAAGCGCGAAGCAGTTTCGATTGAAGCGGCGCAGGCATCTCCATCACTTCGTCTAAAAACAAAGTGCCGCTGTCGGCGATTTCAAAAAGTCCGAGTTTTCTCGCGCGCGCGCCGGAAAACGCTCCGGCTTCGTATCCAAAAAGTTCCGATTCGAGCAAAGTGTCCTGCAGAGCCGCGCAGTTCAAATCAATAAAAGTTTTGTCCCTGCGCCGCGAAAGACGGTGAACCGCCTGCGCGACGAGTTCCTTGCCGGTCCCCGATTCGCCCGTTATTAAGACTGATGTGTCCGACGGCGCGACGCGCTCGACGAGCCGCAAAACCTCTTTCATCTGCGCTGATTCGGCGACGATCTCCGGCATATTCTGATTGGAGCGCTCGATTTGGGCGCGAAGCCGCTGATTGTCAATTTTGAGCTTCTGTTTGTCGGCAGCTTGCGTGACCAGCACGGACAATTCGGTGATGCGGTAAGGTTTGGTCAAGTAATCATACGCGCCGAGCTTCATCGCTTCGATTGCCGTTTCGACCGTCGCCTGTCCGGTGAGCATGATGACTTCCGGCGGATTCTGGCTTTTTTCCCGAAGGCGGCGCAGCAGCCCGATGCCGTCGAGCCGCGGCATATTTATATCGCACAACAGCACGTCAAAATCCTGTTTTTCGAGCAGTTCCCACGCCGCTTCGCCGTCCGAAGCCGTATCTACTTCGTGACCCTGCCGCGACATCTCTTTCTGCACGACGAGGCGCAGATTGTTTTCATCGTCAACTACCAGAAGTTTTGCCATAAGTTTTGTCAGTCGTGAAATTCTTTTAATGCCTTGGAAGTTTGGGAAGTTTTGGAAAAATTTTTACTTCTTAAACTTCCATCACTTACGGACCTTCACGACTTATTAGGAAGGAAAATCGAGAAAGTCGTTCCCGCGCCGACGTTTGAACGCACGCCCAAGCGTCCGTCGTGTTCGGTGATGATGCCGTAACAAACGGCTAAACCGAGTCCCGTGCCTTTGCCGACCTCTTTGGTGGTGAAAAACGGTTCAAAAATCTTCGACAAATCATCGGGCGCGATGCCGTGCCCGCTATCCTGGACTTCGACGACAACGCGATTTCTTTGCGCGAAGGCGCGAAAAGTCAAAGTTCCACCGCCGGGCATCGCGTCAATCGCGTTGGTGGCGAGCGCGATTATCGCCTGCTGCATCTGTCCTTCGTCGGCGTTTACAAACGGCAGATTTTCTTCGATCTCCAATTTGATGTTGATATTGCCGCCGCGTTTTTGGTGCGCGACGAGCCGCGCCGAAGATTTCAAAACCAATGCAATATCAATCGGAAAACGATTTCCCGCCCGCATTCGGCTGAAATCTAATAAACCGTTGGTGATTGATTTGCAGCGAAACGCTTCGCTGCGAATCAATCCGAGATATTCGTGCAAATCTTCGACATCCGGGGAAGCGCCGAACGCGCCTTCGTCAACTCTGCTTTCCAAAGATTCGGCACAGGCGGAAATCGTCGCCAGCGGGTTGTTTATCTCGTGAACGACGCCCGCCGCGAGCCTGCCGACGGCGGCGAGCTTTTCGGCGCGTCCGACGGCGTGAATCGCTTCGACTCTGACGGTCACGTCTTCGCCGACCGTGATGACGTGCGTGATTTCGCCGGTTTCCTTATCGCGCATCGGAACTTTGCTGACCAGCCAGTGAATCGTCGTGCCGTCGTCGTCGGTCGTGCGCTGTTCGATGCGTTCGATCTTTCCCGTCCGAAACGCGCGTTCAAATTCCTGCCGGAGTTTTCCGTGCGGCTGTTTGGATAAAACCTCGAAAACGTCGCGTCCAATCACCGAATCGCGCGGGATTCCCTGCACGCCGATTTCCCGATGCCGATTCCACGTGACGATGCGATAATCGCGGTCAATCACATAAATCGAAACGGGCAAAGCGTCGAGAATCGCTTCGGTAAACCGGCGGTGTTCTTCTTTCGCCTGATTGATTGAAGTGTCTATCGTCGCTTCGTAGTGTGCCGAAAGGTTGATTGACATCGCCGCCATCTGCGCCGCAGCGTCCGTCAAACGCTGCACGGTTTCGGTGCAGTCTTTTCTATTTTTGAAACCGACGATAATCGCGCCTTTGACTTCGCCGTTGATGTGCAGCGGCGAAACGTATTCGAGATTGTGAGTTTTTTCCTTCAGCAGAAATTCCTTTTCCGTCTCCCTAAAATAAGAGACTTGCGGCGGCAGAATTTTCAAACAGTCGGCGAATCGGTCTTTATGCAAAAAACCAATTCGCTCCTCCGAATCGCCTGACACAAAAGCCGAACTGATTAAACCGATATGTTCAAGCTCGACGACTACCGCGCAGACTGCCGCCGCCGTTTCTCGCCGTATCGCATCCGCGACGCGCGAGGCGACTTTTTTCGGATGCACCGTGAACAGCAAACTCCGTCCGAGGTCGGTGATGAATTTTAATTCGCGCCCGGAAACCGTATTTTCCCTGGCGGGCAAAGACGTTTCCCGTTCGCTGCTGGCTGATTTCGGGGCTGACATTTTGGTTTTAAGTTGTTAGGCGACAAACTCTTTTACTGATTTGTCATCTGAGAGGATGGTTGAAATTTGAGAAATGAGAAGTTTGCAGGACTTCCTAATCAATTAAAAAAGATTTTTAACATTTTGTCAATAATTTTAACATCAATCGAGTCAACCGGTTTGACAGATTTTTCGTTCTGAACAAAAATCGTATAGTTTATGAAATTCAAATTTTTTCAATTAAAAGCTGCTTTCTTTTTATTCGGTTTACTACTCGTATTTTTTGTGGCGACTTCAAACATAAAAGCGCAGCAGGTGGTTGATAAAACCGTAGCGACAATCGGCGACGGCGTGGGCGACCCGGAACTCGTTACGTATTCGGATTTGCTTTGGTCGCTCGCTCTGCAGCCCGGTGTTCCGCTTAACCCGCCGACTTCGGAGGATTTGAACCGCGCCCTGCAACTGCTCATCAACCAGCGCCTGTTCGCGCTCGAAGCCGAACGAGTTCCGCGCGCCGCGCCGACGCAAGACGAGATTGACCGGGAAATCAAGCGCGTTTTGGCGCAGTTTCCGTCAACCGCCGAGTTTGAAAAACGTCTGCGCGTCGTCGGTTTTGATTCGGTCAGAGATGAAAATTTCGAGCGAATGATGGCGCAGCGCGTGGCGATTGAAAAATACCTCGAATTCCGTTTTCGTTCCTTCGTCGTCATCACGCCCGAAGACGAAGCGAAATACTACCGCGACATTTACGCGCCCGAATTTCGGCGCGCAAATCCGGGTTTGCTGATGCCGACCTTAGATGAGACGCGAGCAAGAATCAGTCAAACGTTGACCGAACAAAAAGTTGAAGGCGACATCGAAAGATTTCTTGATTTTGCCAAACGGCGGAGCGAAATTATTATTTTGAGCGAAGTTTGAAAGTAAAAAAGGGTAAAAGTGAAAAGGTGAAAAAGCGACAAGCAGCTTTTTCACCTTTTCACTTTTACCCTTTTTCATCTTTTCGCTTTACGGCTCGCTTTCCAAAATCTTTTTTGCCTCCGCCAGACTTTGCCGCTGCGCGTCGTTGATTTTCGGATACTGCAAATCGAGCGATTCCATTTTTTTAATTATAATCTCTGAAACCGCCACGCGCGTGAACCATTTTTTGTCCGCCGGAACGACATACCACGGCGCGTCTTTCGTGCTGGTATTTTGAAGCGCGTCCGTGTAAGCCTGCATATATTCATTCCAAAAAGCGCGTTCTTTGGCGTCGCCCGCCGAAAACTTCCAATTCTTTTCCGGCGTTTCGATTCGCGCCAGAAAACGATTTTTTTGTTCTTCCCTTGAGACGTCGAGAAAAAATTTCAAAACGTGTATGCCGTTTTCCGTCAAATACGTTTCAAAATTGCGAATCTGCGCGAAGCGTTTTTTCCAGATGTTCCGGTCGTTTTCCAATTTGTCGGGCATCTGCTGAAACCGCAGAATTTCCGGGTGAACGCGCACCACTAAAACTTCTTCGTAATACGAACGGTTGAAGATGCCGATGCGCCCGCGTTCGGGCAGACGCCGCATCGAACGCCACAGATAATCGTGATCGAGTTCTTCTGAGGAAGGCTGTTTGAACGATGTCACCTCGCAGCCCTGCGGATTTAAACCGCTCATCACGTGCTTAATCGCGCCGTCTTTACCGGCAGCGTCCATTGCCTGAAAAATCAAAAGCAGCGCGTGCGTGTTCTGCGCGTAAAGCACGTCCTGAAGTTCCGCCAATCGCTCGACGTTTTTTCTCAAATTTTCGACGGCTTCCTTCTTGTCGGCGTAATCGCCCGTGTAATCGGTCGGGTGATTTTTTAAGTTGAGTTTCTTGCTTTCCGGCACTCGGAAATTTTCGATGTTCATAATTTTCAAACCGCGACGGGCGCGGCGATTTTGCCCCACGATTGATAATTACGCAGATTCAGATTTTCGTACTTGAAGTCGAGCAAACCTTCCAGACCTTTCAAATTTTCCGCGTTCACCAATTCGAGTTCCGGCAATTTCAAAGGCTCGCGTTTTAACAATTCTTCGACTTGCGCGAGATGATTTGAATAAACGTGCAAATCGCCGAAAGTGTGGACGAATTCGCCGACTTCCAAATTGCAGACGTGCGCGATCAAATGCGTCAAAAGCGCGTAGGAACCGATGTTAAACGGAACGCCGAGAAAGGCGTCGGCGCTTCTTTGATAAAGCTGGCAATGCAAAGTTTTTTCGCTTTCGACCTTAAACTGAAAGAGCGTATGACACGGCGGCAAAGCGACCGTATCACAAGTTTCGGGATTCCAGCCCGTCACAATCAAGCGGCGCGAATTAGGATTCGTTTCGATTTCTTTAATCAGTCGCGCAATCTGGTCAACGCCGTTTTTTTTGGGATAATCGCCGCCGAAACTGCGCCACAAATAACCGTAAACCGGACCCAAATCGCCTTCTTCGCGTCCGAATTTGCGCGTGTGTTCCGCGTCCGCCCATTCCGCCCAAATATCCACGCCGCGCGCGTTTAGATTTTTCTCGTTCGTGTCGCCTGAAAGAAACCAAGTCAGTTCTTCAAATATCCAGCGAAACGGAACTCGTTTCGTCGTCACAATCGGAAAACCTCGCCGCAAATCGAATCTGGTTTGATAACCGAAAACCGAAATCGTGCCGACGCCGGTGCGGTCTTCGTGACGCGCTCCGTTTTGCAAAATATGCTTTAGTAAATCTTGATACTGTTTCATCCCGAATTTTCATTTGAAAGTTTAACCGCAAATTTGTCGAAAGCAAACTCGAAAAGTTACTATAAACATTTGAAATTTTTCGTGCCGAAAAATGTTATGCCGAATAAGTTAGAAGTCAGCTTCAACTCGCCGCAGTGCGGTTGGATGTCAATCGGTTTCGCGGGCGACCGCGACGAATTTCACACGACGACGGCGCACGCGCCGCACGAACGGGCTTTGCCCGAACTGCTGGAAATTCTAACGGCTTTGCTCGGTATGAACTCGGCGGAAAATGAATACACGCTTCGTTGGAATCGTAATCCCGAAGAATTCGATTTTCATTTTGTGCGAGATGCCGATTGTTTGCTTTTGGAAATTTATCAATATCCGGGCGCCGAGCGCCAGCCGGCGGAACGCGAACGGGTTTTCGCGCACGAGGGAAAAACCGAAGATGTTTGCCGAGCGTTTGCCGAAACTTTTAATCAGCTTTACGAAGATAAAGACACCGACGAATTCGAGTTTAACTGGCGGCAGCCTTTCCCGTTCGCTGAATACGAAAAATTTACCAAAGCGTTAACCGCGAAATAACGCGCACGGCAAGAAAAACAATTTTTGCCTCTCGCGCCTGTTTGTTTGCGGTTAAAATTTATGAAGGAAAAACTTTTAGATTTGCTCGCGTGTCCGGTTTGCGGCGGCGACCTTTTGCTGGTTCACGTTGGGACGCGCGAGGAACGGGAAATTCTCGAAGGCTTGCTGTCGTGCCGAAAATGCGACCGCGAATATAAAATTACGCGCGGCGTTCCGCGCTTTGCCGATTTGTCGAAAATCGAGCAGGACAAACTTGAAACCGCCGAGAATTTCGGCTGGCAGTGGACGCATTTCACGCAGGCGGACGCGAAATACAACGAACAATTTCTTGGCTGGCTGCAGCCGGTCAAGCCCGATTTTTTTCAAGGAAAAATTGTTTTGGAAGGCGGCTGCGGCAAAGGTCGGCACACGAGTTTGGCGGCGAATTGGGGCGCAAAGGAAGTCGTCGGAATTGATTTGAGCGCGGCGGTCGAATCGGCGTTTCAGGCAACGCGCCGGTTGCCGAACGCGCACATCGTTCAAGCCGACATCTACAAATTGCCGTTTAAAAAAGCGTTCGATTATGCGTTCAGCGTCGGCGTTCTGCACCACACGCCCGACCCGAAAAAAGCGTTCGTGTCGCTGGCGGGAAAAGTTAAACGAGGCGGCGCGATTTCCGCTTGGGTTTACGGCGCGGAAAATAACGAGTGGATTACGAGCTACGTCAATCCGATTCGGACGAATTTTACGTCGAAGATAAATCAGCCAACGCTTTACCAGCTTTCCAAACTCCCGACGCTCGGCGTTTATCTCGCGTCGAAACTGCTTTACAAACCGCTCGATAGAACCGCGCTCGGCAAACGTCTTTTCTACAGCGATTACTTGACTCACTTAGGTGCGTTCGGCTGGCGCGAACAGCACAACATCGTTTTCGATCATCTGGTTGCGCCGACTGCTTTTTACATTTCCAAATCCGAGTTTGAAAATTGGTGGAAGGAAATCGGCGCTGAAAACGTTAGCGTAATCTGGCACAATCAAAATTCCTGGTGCGGATTCGGCGAGATTGTGAAATAGATTTGAAACCCGAACTCATTTCTCGCGTAAAATCCCGATTATGAAAATAAAACTTTTGACGATTGTTTTGAGTCTGCTTGCTTTTCAATCCATTATGGCGCAACAGCAAACCGAAACGAAAGAAGCGAATCCGGCGGACGTCGCTTCGGTTGATGCGATTATGCGAGCCGTTTATGAAGTGATTTCCGGCGACGCCGGACAGAAGCGCGACTGGGACAGATTTCGCTCTCTGTTTCACAAAGACGCGCGGATGATTCCGTCGGGCAAGAATCCTACGACCGGCGTGGTCGGCGCGCGCGCGCTATCGCCGGAAGATTACGTTAAACGCAACGAGCCTTTTTTTGAAAAGGAAGGCTTTCATGAACGCGAAATCGCTCGGCGAACCGATGTTTACGGCAACATCGCGCAGGTTTTTTCAACCTACGCCGCTTATAAAAAAGCTGACGACAAACAGCCGTTTATGCGCGGCATCAACAGTTTTCAGCTTTTAAACGACGGCAAGCGCTGGTGGGTTATGACGATTTATTGGCAAGCCGAAACGCCGGAAAATCCGATTCCGAAAGAGTATCTGAAATCGAAGAAAAATTAGTTTTCTTCAAAAAACCGTTAGTCGAATTTCCCGATTAACGGTTTATGAACAATGGCAGAACACGTTTTAGAACGCCGACAAATCATCGAACGACCGCGCGAAGAAGTTTTCGAGTTTTTCGCCGACGCCGGAAATTTGGAACGCATCACGCCGCCGGAACTGAATTTCAAAATCATCTCGGCGCAGCCGATTGACATCAAACAAGGCGCGTTTATTGATTACAAACTAAAACTGCGCGGTATTCCGATAACGTGGAAAACCGAAATCACGGGGTGGAGTCCGCCGCACGATTTCACTGACACCGCCCTGAAAAGTCCTTATAAACAATGGATTCACCTGCACACTTTCGAGGAAAATGAAAACGGCGAAACAGTTATGCAAGACCTGGTGCGCTATCGTCTGCCGTTTGAGCCGCTCGGCGATTTAGCGCACTGGCTGGTGCGGCGCGAACTCAATTATATTTTCGATTTTCGGCAGCGGACGGTAGCGAAAATTCTTCAACCTAAAGCGTGAAGAATTTTGCCCGCCTTGTCAAAATCCAATCCAATCAGTTGGCGCGCCGTGGTAGGAAATCGTCACTTGCGTTTCAGTTTTGAAAAGCGGCGAGCGCAAGTGCAAAGCCGTTTGCGCCGTCAGACGAGCGAGATGCGGTTCGTTGGCGCGCTGCGAAAGGTGCGCTAAAACGATTTGCCGCGCCGCGCCGTCGAACTCATTGGTCAGCCAATCGGCTAAATCTTCGTTCGAGATGTGTCCGGTGCGCGAGAGAATTCGCTGTTTCAAATCCCAACTGTAAATCGGACAGGTTTTGAGCATATCGCAGTTGTGGTTCGATTCGATGACGATGCCGTCGCAGCCGCGCAGTTTCTCTTTTATCAAAGTCGTAAAACATCCGAAATCCAAAACGGTCGCCAGCTTGACGCCCGCGCTTCGCGCCACGAAACCGAAATTGTCAACCGCGTCGTGCGGAACTGAGAACGGCTCGAAATCAATGTCGCCGATGCGGAAATCGCGGCTCGATTCGATTTCGACTCGACGGTTTTTTATCGCTTCAGATCGTTTCTGCGGCTCGTTGTTGGTTTTGTTCGATTTTTCGCGCACGTAGGCTTCGCGCGTCGCGCCCGACAAAAAAACCGGACAAGTTACCGTGTTCAGCAAAACGCGCAAACCGCCGGCGTGGTCAGAGTGTTCGTGCGTCACGAGAATCGCGTCGAGTTCGGAGAAATGCACGCCGACGAGGGCGAGCCGCCGCAAAGTTTCCTTTGCGCTCAAGCCGACATCAACCAGAACTTTTGTTTTTTCGGTGCAGATGAGAACTGAATTGCCCGTCGAACCGCTGCCGAGAACCGTAAATCGCATTTTGTAAAAAAATATAATTTAACAGGACGAACAGGGTTGCTAATTTTTCAATCATCCTGTTTATCTTGTTAAAAACTCTTCATCGTTCGCAACTAATTTTCCTTTGTGTCCTTCGCGCCTTCGATTTGCTTTCGCTCTTCGAACCTCGGACGCAACACGCCGCTGACGGCGCGCGTAATCAGAGAATTCGGCACAAAGTTTCCTAATCTCGCCGTCAGCCAATTCGTCCAGCCGGAAACGACCGAAGGTTTTCCGCGCGCGATTGCGCCGAGCGCCGCCTCGACAACCGCTTCAGGAGTTTGCATTCCCTTTTTCAAAAAAGCGTCCTTGACGTTTGTTCCGATGTTTGCCGCGTCGAAAAAGTTTGTTTCCGTCGGACCCGGACACAGCGCCGTAACCGTGATGTTGAACGGGCGATTTTCTTCGGCAACGGCTTCGCTGAATGAACGGACGAACGCTTTGGTCGCCGCGTATGTCGCCATAAACGGCACGGGCTGGAAACCCGCCGTCGAAGCGACGTTGATAATCACGCCGCTTTTTCGCTCGCGCATTTTCTGCACATAGCGGTGCGTCAACGCGACCAGCGCCATCACATTCAGACTAATCATCTCTAGTTCATTTTCCAGTTCGAGACGAGCAAAGTCGCCCATCGAGCCGAAACCCGCATTGTTGATCAGCCATTCAATTTCGAGGTTGTGCGTTTCGGTTTCCTCGTAAAGCCGCCGGTCGGCTTCGTAATCAATCAAGTCAATGGCGACGTAATGCGCCGTAATTTTATGCTGCAGCATTAACTCGTCGCATAAACGATGCAGTTTGTCTTCGGAACGCGCCACAAGAACGAGATTGTGTCCCTCGGCGGCGAGCCGTCTGGCAAACGCTTCGCCGATGCCGCCCGAGGCGCCCGTAATTAGTGTCGCTCTCATAAAATTTGTTCTACCGTCATCAAATAAACAAACGTCTTTTTCGGTATTTAAAAGCAGAAAACGTAATATTTATAATGATACGGCATTGAAAAGTTTAACCGTCGCGCTCGACGTGCTTCATAGTCGAATCGTCTGATTCTTCAATCCTCATCCGTTAATAGCATTTTGCGGAAAAAGATTTTGACCGTCAAACTTCTCACTTCGATAACCGAAAAACCGTTTTGTTATAATCTGTCAAAAACGAGCCTGAATGATAGTTTTGTATCTCACGAATAATTTTTCGGAGATTTCTAAATTCTGTTCGATTATTCTGCCAATCAATCTTTACGCGCAAACCTCCGGGCAGGCAGAAAATATTTTCTGCCTGCCCGGAGGTTTGTTGGAAACCTGTAAAAGGTTTCTAGCGAACAAAAGCGTTCGGGACAGATTTGTCATTCATTACACCGAACGGTTTTGTCATATTACCCGCAGTCGAGCGGTTTACGTGCCACATACCGGTTGACTGTCGGAAATACGCGATGTCGGCTTTGCCGTCGCCGTCGTAATCAGCCGGTGAAACAGTGTCAGACGCAGTACCGAAAGCTACTCCGCTGAATCCAGCCGTGCTGCCCATCACATACCACGTGCCGCTTGCGGGACGGAAAACCGCGACATCGGATTTACCGTCGCCGTCATAATCAGCCGGAACCGGTCTGTCATCGGCAGTTCCGAACGAGACAGCCGTGAATCCGGCTTGGCTCCTTTGGATATACCAAATGCCGTTGCGGTAAACCGCCACGTCCGCTTTTCCGTCGTTATCGTAATCGGCGGCGACCGGTCTGTCACCGTTTAGACCGAAGGCGATGCCGGTGAAGCCGAGCTGACTTCTTTGGATATACCAAACACCGTTTGACGGACGGAAGACAGCAATGTCGGCTCTGCCGTCGCCGTCATAATCGGCAGGCATTGGAATGTCGGTTGATTGACCGAATTGGACGGCTTCAAATCCTGACGTGCTGCGGTCCGTATACCACATTCCATCGCGGAAGACCGCGTAATCGGTTTTGCCGTCGCCGTCGTAATCGGCGGGAACAATCCGGTCATTGTCGTTACCAAATCGGTAGTTGACAAAGCCGTTCTGCGACTGGTCAACATACCAAGTGCCGACTGCCGGGCGGAAAACGGAAAGATCCGCTTTGCCGTCGCCGTCAAAGTCGAACGCAGTGCGCGTTGGATTTACAGGAGGGGCGCCAGCGGCATTGTTGGTGAACGTCACGGTATTGACAGTAACACCGGCTTGCAGTCCGCCGACACCGATTAACGTCGCACGTCTCGCGCCCGTTTCCACGAATAAGCCGCCGCCCGATGTCGTAAGAGTCGGGATGGTCGTGCTGGTCGCCGACGAAATCGCCGCAACTGTAGTAGCAGGCGTCGTTACTGCCTCAGTAATCGTGACGGTTGAACCCGCGTTGAGCGCGCCTCCGAGGAAGTTGCCGACAGGCGTATCAACAGTTGTACAGAATCCGCCTTGCGCCGCCGGACCTGCTAATACAGTAACCGTCGCCGTTTGTGCCGGGAACAAGTCGCCGCCTTGACCCGTCGGGCTGACGAAAGCGATGTTGAAGGTAAACGGCGTTCCGACCGCAACATTGGTTCCGGCAATCTTACAGATCTTCAACGGCGCCGGGTTAAACACGAAGTTCGTGAATTCAAATTCGATAACTTCGCTGCGGGCGAAAGCAAAAGCTCTCGAGACTCTGACACCGGCTACCGGAGTGAGCTCAATCAACGGCACCGTCGCCGCGCCACCCGGAGTAACTCGGATTCTCGAAGTTCTAACTTGATTGCCGCCAATCGTTAACGGTGCAGTTTCGGTAACGAGAACATCGGTGCCAGGTACGAAGTTTTGGAAGCCCGATCCTTCGGCATCAGGAACGAAGTCGCAGAAGCCGCCGACATTAGCTGGACCCGCTAAAACGGTTAAGGTTCTGGTTACACCGGCAAACGTTCCCGGTGTCGCGCCGAATGTGGTACCACTGACGGTAAAGGTGAACGGAGTGTTTGCAGTAATGCCGGGTCCGGCGATCTTACAAACTTTGACTCTTGAGCTAGTGCGATTTCTGAAGTTGATAAGCGTTTCGTTAGCTGATGTCACAGCTTCGAAAACTCTGACGGTTGCGAAACCGCCGCCCGGATTTGCAACGACAGCGCCGACTGCATTAACGCGCGAATTGAGAACTTCAGGAGCGGTTTCTCTATCTACGGGAATCGTATCCACGCTTTCCAAGAAAACTCCGGCACGACCTAATTCAGAGACTCTGACGATGGACGACGCCGGGTTTCCGGTCGGAACAGGAGTACTGATCGTCACCGAGATCGGACCGGTACATCCGCCAACTGGAGCTACAAAGTTTTGAAGCACACGCTCGGTCGGGTTTTGCGTGTTGGTCGTGAAAACTCCTTCGATATTGAAATTGAAGAAGCCTGTCACGTCAGGATCTAACCCGTTGGCTGATGGCAAAGTCCCAACGCCGGTCGGCAATGCTGCCGCACGTTTACAAATTTCGACGAAACCTGTGATAGCGAATTGGTTGACGAATTCGAGCGTCAATTGCGACGTAACACCGCCTTCGACGATGTTAACAGCCGCCGTGCGCGCCGAAAGATTCACAAGTCCGAGCGTCGAGCCGGGAGAAGGATTGGTTGACAACTGATTGACTCCGATCAGTTGGAAGTTGCCGGTGAACGTGCCACTCGGGGGCGAAATAAGTTGACCGGTGTTCAATTCCGTTACAACCGCCGCGCCAGCCGGAACGTCAATTTGTCCCGAACAGCCGCCGACCGGCACCGGGATAACGACTCCGGGCAAAGTGCTGACTGTGAAATTGAAGATTCTATTAGCAAGGCTCGTTCCGCCTATCGGAAGGACTTGCGCTTTACAAATTTGCAGAGTGCCTGTGCCGCCGCCGTCCGGCGCGGCTGGCGCCGAGATTTCGCCTTTGACCGACATTAATCTGTTGCCCAAGACTGTGGCGCCGTTTTCGACCTGAATGTTGTTGTTCGCCAAAATTCTCGCTTTAAATTCGCTGTTCGCTCGGACCGTCACCGAATCGTTGGCGACGAAGATCGCGTTGGCGGCTTGCGCGTTATTGCGCAGCGAGATGGTTGAACGATTTTCCACGTTGATTGAACCTTTAACGACAAAAACAAAAACCGAGCTGGCGTCGTTTTGACCGTCCAAAACGAGTTCTCCCGCCAGACGAGCCGACTCTAGGCAATAAACGCCTGGTTCGAGCGTTCTGCCCCCCAATTCCGCGCCGCTTAATTCTGTACACGGCAATTGGTTGAAGGCGTTAAGCGAGTCGCCTAAATTACCTTTGAAATTTAACGCATAAGCGAGCATTTCAGGCGTAGCTCGTTCTGCTTGGTGAGCTTCGCTAATTGGTGCCTGAGCTTGAGCTGAAACCGTACCTGAGTTATTAATCGTCGGCACCATTAAATAAGCCGCCGCGCTCATCGCTAGCAAAGCGATGAGCGTCATAAAGTGTAGAGTTTGTTTGCTCCCGCGGAACAAAATAGAGATTCTTTCTTTAATTTTCATTGTGGATGCTTCCTTCCTTTTTTCCTTCTTTATTTTGATTCGTTCCGTGTATTTCTTTTTTTGTGTGCGGCAATAAACCGACAGCGATTGTGAAGCCTGATTTACTCCGGTCGGAAATTACACGAATTTGTCCGCAATCTCTACTAGCTGGTTTTTCTCGCATTAGCCATTCGAATGATAAGGGGGAGCCGGTGACGGCTCTTGACGATGCTACGGCGAGGCAGAAAAATGAACTTACTTAATTTCAGTCTTTCTTTGCGCTATTAGTTTTTGCTTGATTAGAAAGTAATTGTAATTTTCCCGCGACGTATCATATAAACCGCCTAAATTTTTAGCTATTTGTATTAATTTGAAAATATTCTTGATGTTTTGAAGCGACGGTTTTCTTCTTTGGTTCCGACGACGAAAGTATTGCGAAAAATCATTTGACATTTTTTGTCATCTATGTCATATAAATGACGTTCATAAAAAGAATTTTCGTTATGCTCATTTAACGACTTTGAATTTGCTTGGGAGAGAAATTGTAAATTTCACCTGATTACAAGTAAAAATTCACCTGCTTGTAACTCATAGACCATATACTGAATTTTTTAACCTTTAGTCGTTTACCTTAACATTTGGTTGTGCATAACGGTTGTTATCAAAAGAACAATCAATAACTGATGGCTTCAGTCGAACGACAAAAATTATCTTGCGCCGCAAGCGCAAGACGACTTTACAAAATTGAAAGTAACCAAATTAACTTTTGATTGGTTCGTTGAACTTGGTGGAAGAGGTTCAATTTATAAGAACAATTCCACACCGTTTTACCAAATAATTTCAGAAATTTCCGGCGCGCAACTGATGTCGTTAGTATCTGAAATTATTTATTAAAAAAACCAGCGAAGTTTTGCTGCAGTGGAGAGGTAGCAGAAGTGGACTCATTCTTCAACAACATTTCACACCAAAAAACTAATATCACTATACTGGCAACGTATGCTCTGACCCGCAGTTCCTTGCAGTCGTTACTCGAAAACGACCGTCAGTTAAACGTTCTCGATGTGGTCGGCACGACGGCGGAGTTGATTGAAAAAGTTTCTCGGAACAAACCTGATGTAACTCTGATTTGTTTACTGGAGAACGAAAGCGAAAATATCGCCGTCGTGACCGATTTGCTCAAAGCCGCTCCTAAAACAAAAATCGTTATTTTATGCAGTCCAAATAATCTGGCGATCCAGGCAGCGGCGCTGCAATTCGGCGTCGCCGGAATAGTCGGAGTCAATCAAAGCGGGCGAGTTCTCAGCCGGGCGATTAAACAAATATCCGCCGGTGAAGTCTGGTTAAATCAAAATCTGGTTGCCCGGCTTTTTGAAGGGAATTCTAATTCAACAAGCGACATTAAATATAAAGATAACGCTTATTTCAAAGGCGATACTTTAACCAGGCGCGAACTCGAAATAGTCAAAATGATCGGTTTGGGTTTGAAAAATAAGGATATATCAAAAAAATTGTGTATCAGTGAAACCACCGTTCGGCAACATTTAAGTTCGATATACAGTAAGCTGAACATCGAAGACCGGCTGAATCTTGCCATTTACGCGTATCGGCAGCGAATTGTTTCGCCGCCCGTGAAATCTGTTTAACTGATTCTGATCCGTCACCTCTATGGAAACGCCAAAAGAAATTAAAATTATGATCGTCGGCGATTTCTTGATTTTCCGAAGCGGTTTAAAGCTGCGGCTCGAAGCGGAAAAAAATATCAAAGTCGTGGGTGAAACAGCGAGTTTGTCAGAAGCCTCAGTTTTGATTCAGAAAGCCAAGCCGGATATTTTACTCGTTGATTCGAGCGAAGCCGATACGCGGGATTTTCCGTCTTTTCTTTTGCTTCAGCCGGAACACATTTCAATTATCGTCATTACAAATTCCGCACAAACCGAGCGGCATCGGAAATATCTGCTGCTCGGAATTAACGGCGTGGTCAGGAAAGAGCAGTCCGCCGATGTTCTCATCAAAGCGATTAACGTCGTCAGTAACGGCGAAACATGGTTTGTACGAAAATTATTAAACGAAACAATCAGAAAGCTTTTGTGTGAAAAAAATTCTGCTTCCGAAAAAGTTAATTTAAACAATTGTTCGGCTTTGACGGTGCGGGAACGAGAAGTTTTAACGCTTGTTTGTCAGGGAATGAAAAACAAAGAAACCGCCGAGAAACTTTTTCTCAGCGAGGCGACCGTGCGTCACCATTTGACTTCGATTTTTGAAAAACTAAAAGTCCACAATCGGCTCGAACTCGTGGTTCACGCCTTTACGGAAAAAATCATTGAAATTCCGGCGGAAGATTTCGAGTTTTCGAATGAATTCGAGTAAAACGCCCGCCGCTTTTAATTTATGAATGGTTTTCTAGAATGAGTTTTCGCCCTTCGCGCGCAAACGAACGCGCGCGTGCCGCCGCGCATCAAGATTTCCATTCATTTTTAGAAATCGCGTAAAAGACGCATTCTATTCCGTAATGCGTTTCGGTTTTCTCATAGCGCATTCCGCATTTTTCCATAATCCGCCACGAACCCGTGTTTTCGGGCGAAGCGACGGCGACGATTCTCTCAAGATTCGCCTTTTCAAATCCGTATCGAATCCACGCTCGCGCGCATTCGTAACCGATGCCCATTCCCCAGAAATTTTTTATCATTCCGTAACCGACTTCGATTTCCGTGGTGTCGTCGAGCGGCTGCAGTCCGCTCCAGCCAAACATTTCGCCGGTCTCTTTCCAGACGAGAGCGCACATTCCGAAACCGAACTTTGCGTAACAGTTCAGATAAAACTGCAAACGCTTGGCAATCGCTTCCGGGTTTTGCAACCTTCTGCCGCCGAGATATTTGGTAACTTCGTCGTCCGAACGCAATTCGATAAGCGCGTCCAAATCTTCGGGCGTAAATTTACGCACGAGAAGTCTTTCGGTTTCGAGCATATTCCTCTTTAGTAATCGCGTATTGAACTAAGATTTGTTCATAAAACGTGCCTGTTCCCATAAGGCTCATTCCGAGTTTTTCCATCACGCGCCGCGATGCCGCGTTTTCTGGACGCGCTACGGCGACTATTTTCTCTTGGTTTAATTCGTCAAAAGCGTAATTTAAAAAGGCGTGCGCGGCTTCGGACGCTAAGCCTCTTCCCCAAAATTCTTTGGCGACGGCATAACCGATTTCAAGCTCGCCGGTTTCCTTCAAACGCCAGATTCCGCACCAGCCGACGAATACGCCCGACAACTTTTCGAGCATCGCGCAGAAACCGATTCGTTCAATCGCCCAGCGGCTCGAAACGAGTTTGACCCAATCGGTTGATTCGCGGCGATTTTGCGGCTCGCGGATAAAGCGCATCACGTCCGCGTCGCTCCGCATCCGGTAAATCGCGTCAACGTCGTTTTTGTCGAGCGGTCGCAAAATCAATCGGTCGGTTTCGAACATAAATTCGGATGCGCGAATGCGCGAATTTCAAATTATGAATGCCCGCAACATTTCTTCGATTCGTAATTTAAAGTTCGCGCATTTAATTATATTAGATGAACGAGCAGCCCGTCTTTTAATTTCGGCTCGAACCAAGTTGATTTCGGCGGCATAATTTCGTTCATATCCGAGACGGCGAAAAGGTCGTCCATCGTCGTCGGAAACAACGAAAACGCCGCTTTCGCCCTGCCGTTGTCAACGAGTTTTTCGAGTTCGTCGGTGCCGCGCGCGCCGCCGACAAAGCCGATTCGCTCGCTCGTGCGCGCATCTTCAATGCCCAAAACGGGCGCGAGCAGATAGTTTTGCAAAATACTCGCGTCGAGATTTTCAATCGCATTTGGCGGCTGCACGAAATCCAAAGCAAATCGCAATTTATACCATTTGCCGCCCAGATACAAACAAAACTCGCCGTGACTAGCGGGAACTTTTTTGTCTGTTTCCGTGACGACGAAATGTTCGCGCACGCGGTCGAAAAATTCCGCTTCGCTCAAGCCGTTCAAATCTTTGACGATGCGATTGTAAGCCAAAATCCGCAAATCTTCCGCCGGAAACATTCCGGCGACGACGAAATTATAATCTTCCGCGCCAGTGTGTTCCGGGTTTTTTTCAATCAGTTTTTTTCTGGCTAGATTCGCGCTCTCCATCCGGTGATGCCCGTCGGCGATATACAGCGCGGGAACTTCGGCGAAAGCGGCGGCGAAATCTTCGGTCTGCCCCGCGACGCGCCAGACGGTTTGCCGCACGCCGTCGGCGCAGTAAAAATCATAAATCGGTTTTGTCCGCGTCGCTTCGTAAATCAAAAGTCGAATGCGTTCGGTGTTGCGAAAGGCGAGAAAAATTAAACCAGTCTGCGCGCGCGCGGCGAGCAGATGTTCGGTGCGGTCTTCGACTTTGTCGGGACGGGTTTTTTCGTGGCGTTTGATTGTTCCGAGTTCGTATTCGTCTAAGGAACAACAGGCGACGACGCCGGTCTGCGCGCGCCCGCCGGTTTCCAGACGATAAATATAAACAGACGGCTCGGCTTCGGACGCGAAGATTTCGTCGTCAATAAACTTTTGCAGATTCTCTTTGGCGCGGGCGAAAATTTGATCCGCAGGCGGATTCGAGTTTTCGGGAAATTCGGTTTCGGGGCGCGTCACGCGCAAAAAACTGAGCGGATTAGCTTTGATAAACTCGCGGACTTCGCTTTCGTAAACCACGTCGTAAGGAACGCACGAGACCTGCTTTGCCAACTCGGAAACTGGTCGCAAAGCGCGAAAAGGTTTGATAATTGCCACTAAGATTTTCCTCTTTATAGTTGTGCGCGTGCATTGCGCGGACGATAAAAATATTTATTTGTTCGCTTTCGATTGGTTGGAATTCGCCGTTGGCTGTCCGCCGGGTTTCGGCGCATTCGCGGGAGGCGTATTCATTTCCTGCCGCATTTTTTCCATCATCGCCTGCTGATATTTATCGAACGCGATTTTCCACGCGCCGTCTTCTTTGACAAACGGAATCGTGTCGTAGCCGCTCGTGAAATCCTTAACTTCGACGCTCGCCGCATCGCCTTCGATTCGCTCGTTGCGAATTTCGGGAATCTCATCGAGCATCGCCATATTATCGCGCTTAAAAAGTTCGTCAACCGTCGTGTTCTGCGCTTCAGCGGATTTTTCGGCTAATTCCAGCGAGCCTTTGGACAAAGATTTCCTGATTGCCGCGACATCTTTTTTCTTTGACGCTTCGATGTAATTCTTCAAAGTGTCGGTCGGGCTGGCGACAGGCGGCACAGGCGGCGCGCCGCCGCAACCGACAATCAAAAACGCGGCGAGCGCGGCAATCATTGTTCGATAAATTTTCATAAATTTGATTTTTATATTTTTATAAATGTGAGAAGCGTTGACAAGACGACAAATTACGGGCTTTTCCAATCCCAAATCCTACGGCTGTTTGCCTTGATTGATAATGGCGTCGAGCCGTTTGTTTTCCCGTTCAAAATCCAGCATCATTTGGTTGGCGATGCCTTGCTTGTCAATCTTCCAGACGCCTTCTTCGCGGACGAACGGCACGGTGTTCCAAGTATCAACCGAATCTTTCATTTCAATGGTCGCGCGGTCGCCGTCAATCTTCTCGTTGCGAAATTCGACCGTGCTTTGATTTTCTCTGAACAAAGTTTCGCGTTTGACGATTTCGTCGAGCGTGACGTTTTGCGCTTTGGCTTCCTGCTCCGCCATTTTTATCGAGGCGTCCGATAGCAGTAGCTTCATCGCCGTCGTATCTTTTTTCTTAATCGCCGTCGTATAAGCCTTTAAGGTTTCGAGCGGCGACGACGGTTTTTCAGCATCCGCGCAGGCAAACAGCACGGCGGCGGCTAATAAAATTATGAACTTTTTATAAAAACGCATTTTTGAATAATTCGAAAGCGAATCGTTATAATAAAAAACAAAGTATAACCAAAAAGAGAAGGAGTTGAAAACGAGTGGCTCGAAAAAAACTGTCCGCCGCGGAAATCGAAACGGCTTTGAAAGATTTGAAAGACTGGAAAGTCGAAGGCGTTAATTTGAAAAAACGTTTTGGATTTTCAAACTTCGCCGAAGCCCTCGATTTCGTCAACCGCGCGGGCGCGATTGCCGAAGAACGCGACCATCATCCCGACATACTGTTCGGTTGGGGCTACGCGGAATTTTCGATTACGACGCACGACACGGGCGGCTTGACCGAAAACGATTTTGCGTTGGCGAAGAAGATTGATGAAATTTTTATCTGAATCGCCCGGCGTGCCAGCGGCTGCACTCGTTCCCCAAACAATAGGACTGCTAAAGCCCGTCGCAGGGGATTAGTTCTTGAGTTCGTCAAACTGTAAAACGGCTGCCAATTTCGTTTGTGTCGAGGAAATTAAAAGTTTTGGGCGGCGAAGAACAACTTTTGCGCGATGCTGATTTTCTAAAGATAGTCTCATTTCACTTCTCAGAACAAGTGACGTATCATTATTTCTTTAGTTTACGACAAAAATTTATAAGGAAGGAAAAAGAGTTTATTAAAAATGGCTAATAATGTTCCTATTACGGTCGCGCACGGCGACGGCATCGGTCCTGAAATTATGGACGCGACTTTGCATATTTTGAAAGAAGCGGGCGCACGGCTCGATATTGAAACGATTGAAATCGGCGAGAAAGTTTATAATTCGGGCAACACCGCCGGCATCGCGCCGGAATCGTGGGAATCTTTGCGAAGAACAAAAGTTTTTCTCAAAGCTCCGATTACGACTCCGCAGGGCGGCGGTTTTAAATCGCTGAACGTGACGGTCAGAAAAACGCTCGGAATGTATGCGAACGTGCGCCCGTGCGTTTCGTATCATCCGTTCGTTAAAACCAAAAACCCGGTGATGGACGTGGTCATCGTCCGCGAAAATGAAGAAGACACTTACGGCGGCATCGAGCATCGCCAGACCGATATGGTCGAACAGTGCTTAAAGCTGATTTCGCGTCCCGGCTGCGAAAAAATCGTCCGCTACGCGTTTGAATACGCCAAAAAGAACAACCGCAAAAAAGTCACCTGCTTTGTCAAAGACAACATTATGAAGCAGACCGACGGTTTGTTCGCCAAGGTTTTCAACGAAATTGCGCCCGAATATTCGGGCATTGAAAACGAATCGTGGATTGTTGACATCGGCGCGGCGAAACTCGTTGACACGCCGGAAAATTTCGATGTCATCGTAATGCCGAATCTCTACGGCGATATTTTGTCGGACGTGACGGCGCAAATGACCGGCTCGGTCGGCTTAGCGGGTTCGGCAAATATCGGCGAAGCGGTTTCGATGTTTGAAGCGATTCACGGCAGCGCGCCGCGCCGCGCCGGGCAAAACAAAGCCAATCCGTCGGGATTGTTTTTGGGCGCGATAATGATGCTCGTCCACATCGGACAGCAAGACATCGCAACTTTGGCGCACAACGCCTGGTTAAAAACGATTGAAGACGGCATCCACACCTACGACATCGCCCGCGAAGGCACGACAAAAGAAACCGTCGGCACTAAAGAATTCGGCGAAGCCGTTGTCGCCCGATTGGGACAAAAACCCGAAACTTTGAAAACGGTCGAATATAAAGTTATCGAAGAATCCGGGGAAACGGCGACCAAACCGCTTTACAACCAGCCGATACAAGCGAAAAAAGATTTGGTCGGCTTGGACGTTTTCATTCACTGGTGGAACGGCAAATTTTTCGGCGCAGCTGACGAACTCGGTCCGCTGGTCGAAAGGGTCAACGGCGACGGGGTTAAATTAGTGATGATTTCCAGCCGCGGCACAAAAGTTTACCCCGGCGGACAGCCCGACACCTTCTGCGTCGACCACTGGCGCTGCCGCTTTATGTCCGACACCGACGGCGGCACGCTGACGAAACAGCAAGTAATCAGCCTGCTCGGACGTTTCGAGGAAAACGGTTTAGACTTTATCAAAACCGAACACCTCTACAACTTCGACGGCAAAGCCGGTTACGCGCTCGGTCAGGGACAGTAAAAATCAAGGATCAATTAGGAACGATGAAGGATGAAGTTTCGGCTTCATCCTTTTTAGCTGCGGTATATTAGTCTTGTAAAATTACAACCAAAAGTATGTCCGTTAAAGTTGCCGTTTGCCAGGTTCCGGATATTCGGGAAGACATTAATTCTTCGCTCGAATGGGTTGAAAAATTTGCCGGGCAAGCGCAAGTCGAAGGCGTTTCATTAATCTGTTTTCCAGAGTGTTTTCTGCAAGGTTATCTGACCGAAAAACTTTCGGTTGAAAAACATGCGGTTAATACGTCTTCTCCGGCGTTTGAAAAAATATGCGGGCGGCTGTCTAAATTCGAGCCGGCGATTGTTTTCGGAATGATCGAGGAAGAGGAAGGGTTAATTTATAACACCGCCGTTATTTTGAAAAGAGGCAGTTTGTTGGGCAAATATCGCAAGACGCATCTTTTGGACGGCGAGCGAATTTTTACAGCCGGCACGGATTACCCGGCGTTTGAAATAAACGATTTGAGGTTTGGAATTAACATTTGCTACGACACGCAATTTGCGGAAGCCGCCGCTCGATTAGCCGCACAAGCGGTCAAATTGATTCTTTGCCCGTCCAATAATATGATGCGCCGCAAAACGGCGGAAAAATATAAACA
Source organism: uncultured Pyrinomonadaceae bacterium (assembly GCA_902805935.1). Classification (GTDB taxonomy): domain Bacteria; phylum Acidobacteriota; class Blastocatellia; order Pyrinomonadales; family Pyrinomonadaceae. The sequence continues at coordinate 114 of CADCUR010000142.1, read as the reverse complement.
CCTGCATCACAAAATGCGAATCGAGCGGGCAAAAGAAAACAAGGTTTGGCTGCTCTCGTCCGATGTAACAGGCGAACGCGACGGACGCGTCGCCTACGGTCCGACTTCAGCCGT
>CADCUR010000141.1 GCA_902805935.1 uncultured Pyrinomonadaceae bacterium | reverse complement strand
AACATTTTTTAATCATAAATTTCTCCTTATATTTTATTTTCGTTCGACGCGGTTCGCGCCGGTTCTCTTTCTAATAGTTAGTGACAAAGACGAAAAAACGTGTCAGAGGCGACCGGTTGATAAAAGACTGGTACAGAAAAATTGCCCGCGGAATTCGCGCTTCCTTGTCTTGATTGAGAATTCTAAAATCTCTAGCATCGCCGGAGATTTTAGAGTTCCGTTTTCAAATTTGAACAAAACTCTTTCCCGTTTGAATTATTTACGAAACAAAAGCATTCGGAGTCGGCTTGTCATTTAGCCGCGCGTTCTTTCGTCAGCGTAAAAGAGTGAACGTTTAGTTTTTGTTCAACTGAATCACCGAGGTTGAAATGTTTCATTTCCGCGTTGAACGGTGATTTTGCCGTCCGCGTTGCGCTTGATAAGCGTCATTCGCGTCGAAACAGGCGGCGCGGTCTCTTGCTGCGGCGACTTAAACAAATCATTGAAAAGCGCCGACGCTCCGCCGGACGACCCGAAAATGCCGCTCCACTGCTGCCCGACGGTTTGCCCGTTGGAACTGAGCAGATGGTAAAAAGTTCCGGTGCTGGGGCGCAGAACGCTAATGTCTCGTTTGCCGTCGCCGTCGTAATCGCCGTCATCGGGAATGTCGCCTTGAACGGCAAAGCCCAAGGGATTACCGAATTTGACTACGCGCTGGTTATTGCTGCCGGTTTCTTTAATCCACCAGGTCGCGCCGAGCGGACAACCCGGATTCGTCTGGCAATCCGAATAGACGACGACCACATCGGCGCGGCTGTCACCCATATAGTCGCCAATAGTCACATACTGGTAATCGGTAGCAGTAAGGCTGCCCCAGAGCTGCGTCAGAATCGGGGTGCCGGTCTGCGCGTCGGCAACGTAAAAAGTGATGTCGCCAGTTTGAAAGTTAGCGCGGAAAACGGTTAAATCGTCGCGCCCGTCGTTATTAAAATCGGCGCTCGGAGCGAGCGGAAAATCGAATTCGTCGTCCGTGATGAATCCTCCCCAAACAACGCGCTTATGGTTACCGGTGGAGCTTTGCAGGATATGCCAAACAAATTTGTTTTCCTCGAAGCGTATAACGGCGAAGTCGGTTTTGCTGTCGTCGTCGTAAAAGCCCGGAATTGGAAAGTCGGGTTGTAAGAACTCGCCCCTGACGGTTCCCTACGGTTGCGCAAGCAGCGAATTGTCGCTCGAACGCTGGATGTGAAAATGACTCGGCTTGTTCGGTTCATTTGCGAGGCGGTAAACGCCGATGTCGTATTTCAAATCGCCGTCAAAGTCGCCATAGACCGGCTCGTCATAAGCGTATCCCCAAATACTTCGCCGTATCTACGGCGGAGAGGTGACCGGATTCCGCAGCAAATCCCAGCGCAGCAGATTTGCGTTACCGCTTCTGACAAAATCAAGATAACTCGTTCTGCCCGTGCCGAAATAGTCTTTATACACCGCTTGGGGCGCGGCGAAAGTCTGACCGGCGAAAAGTAAAATCATTAGCGCGAAACAAAAAATTGAGTGGTTGAGTGTGTTTTTCATTTGTTTTCTTCCTTGCCCAAAATGGCGTTTGTGTGAAGAGCCAATTTTTACAAAAATGCGAAAACGATGTAACTACACAGATGGGCAGGGTAAACGTCAATTCCGAATTTCAAATTAGCTTTGAACTTTTAATTTCGAGTTATGAAAAATAATCAAATTCAAAACTAAAAATTCAAAACACAAAACTCATAATCAACTCGTAATTCGTAATTAAACTAGGCGCTCGCGCAGGGCTTTGGCGACGGCTTCGGTTTTCGAGTGAACTTGCAGTTTTTCGTAGATGTTTTTCAGGTGAAACGAAACGGTGTGAAAGGAAATTTTCATTTCCCTGGCGGCGGTTTTTTTGTGATGACCTTCGATGAGAAGTTTTAAAAGTTCGGTTTCCTGCGGCGTCAGACGATAATCGGAATGTTCGGGCGGGCGAAATTCCCGAAAAAGTCGGACGACGCGGGCGGCAATCGGTGGCGACATCGGCGCGCCGCCGTCAACTGCTTCTTTTAACGCTTCGAGCAGACGCGCGGGCGTGGTGTTTTTCAGCAAGTAACCGTTCGCGCCGTTGCACAAAGCGTCGAAGATTTCCGCGTCGTTATCGTAAATCGTCAGCGCGATAATCGGAACGTCCGCAAACTTTGCTCGTAATTTCTCGATGCCCTCGACGCCCGACATTCCGGGCAAACCCAAATCAGTCAAAATCACGTCGGGTTCATCGCGCTCGATTCCCGCCAGCGCGGTCTCCATCATTCCGTAATCGGCGACGCATTTGAAACCTGCCGTGCCGTTTATCAGCGCGGTCAGACCTTCGCGCACGTCGCGCAAATCTTCAATCAGCACGACGCGCAACGGTGCAAGGGCGGTTTTGATTTGATGGTTTTCAATGGCGGAAATCACGTTACGATTAAATTTAACGGAAAAAATTTTGCTTGTCGCCTGCACATCTGAGTAGGGTGCAAAAAATAAATCTTTTTACCAGCAAAGCATTTTCAACTAAAGGCGGCTCGCTTTTTCCAAAGGCAATTCAAATTTAACAACGGTTCCGTTCCGCGAATCAATCCGCAAATCGCCGCCGAGCGCGCGAGCGCGGCGCGTCATACTTCGCAAGCCTTGCCCGTCGCCATTAGAATCTTCGGCATCGAAACCTTTGCCGTCGTCCGCAATGCGCAGACAGACAATCGAATTTTCTACCAGAAAATCAATCTGAATTTTTGAACAATCCGAATGGCGCGCCGCGTTATTGACGGCTTCTTTGAAAATCAATAAAAGGTCGCGGCGCGCCCCGACGCTTAATTTCAAATCCGCGTCGGGCGCGGGCGCGTAAAAGTCTAAATCAATTTCCCGGTACGCGAAAACTTCTTCGGCGTGCTGGCGCATTCTTCTGGTCAAATCAAGCAGGCTGTCGTGTTCGGGCGCGATTGCCCAAACGATGTCGTTCATCGAAGCGACCGATTCGCGGGCGATGTCGGCAATCGAAGACAAAAGATTGCCGTCGCCGTTTTCGCTCTTTTGTTTCGCCACTTCACTTAAAAGCGAGATGCGCGTCAAGTTCGCTCCGATGTCGTCGTGCAAATCCGTTGCAATCCGCATTCGGATTCGTTCCATTTCCAAAAGGCGTTTTAAACGGAATCGGTAGAAAAAATAAACTGCCGCCGCCGTCAAAGCCGAAGATAAAATGATGAACCAGGAAGTTTGCCAGAACGGTGCGGCGATTCGGAAAGAAACGGTCGCCGGAGTTTGGCTGTAAATTCTATCGGCGGTAACGGCGCGGACTTCAAATCGGTATTCGCCGCTCGAAAGATTGGCAAAATTTACGGTGCGCTCGGCGGTTGGCGTCCAGTCTGAATTTCCGAGGCGATATTCGTATCGTAATCGCTCGCCGAGCGTCGCGCCCAAACCGACAAAATCAACCGTGATTTGTTTTTGGTTGGAATTTAAATCTAAATGCGTGGCTTCAGTTTCGCCGAGAATCGAAATTTTTTGCGCGACTCCGGCGACGCGCAAACCGGTAATTAAAACAGTCGGCGGTCGTCTGGCGCGTTCCGGTTCGGGCGTAAAACGTGCCAGTCCTTCGGTCGTCGAAAACCAGAGCGCGCCCGTGCGGTCACGATAAGCGAGTTCGACGTGGCTGCTCGGCAAACCGTCGGCGGTTGTGAAATTTTCGATTTGTCCGGTCGTTGGATTCAAACGGTCAAGCCCGCGCCCCGTGCCGATGTAAAGTCGCCCGAATCGGTCTTCCGTAAAGCAGAGCGCATCGTTGCTGGAAAGCCCTTCGGCGGTCGTGTATTTGACGAATTCCAAACGGTCGGCGTTCGTATCGTCGAGTCGCCACGCTCCGGCGGTCGCAGTCGTCAGCCAAAGCCTACCCGCGCTGTCTATGAATAAATCTTCTATCCAGCCGGACGGCGCGCCGTCGGCTTGCGTGAAAACGGTAAAACGCCCGTCGCGGTAACGAATGAGCGCGCCGCCGTCCTCGCCGGTCGTCGCAATCCAGAGGTTGCCGCTTCGGTCTTCGACAAACCCAGTGCCGGCGCGATGACCCGCCGCAAATCCGACCTGCTCGGTGTAATCGTGCCAAGTTTGACTGGCGCGTTCCCAGCGCAGTAAATCTACGGCATCAGTAAATGTGGCGATCCAAATGTCACCGCGCGAATCTTCAAAGAGGCGAAAAATTTCTTTTCCCCGCGCACCCGTTTCGATTTTTTGCAGTTCGGAGCGGGCGAGATTTTCAAAACTGGTCGCGGGCGGCGAGCGAAAAAGCCCTTCGCCGGTCGGAATCCACTACGCGCCCGCGCTGTCCTGCCAGACGGTTTGATTCGAACCCCATCCGAGATTAAGCGTTTGCTTTGGAAGTGGGAGATTAATCCGAGAAAATTTATCCGTTTCAAAACGACTGACGTGATAAATTGCCTGACCGTAACCTCCGGTATGGAAGCTGGCGAAAAGCTCGCCTGCTTG
>CADCUR010000140.1 GCA_902805935.1 uncultured Pyrinomonadaceae bacterium | reverse complement strand
CGGGTTGTTCATCCGCTCAAGAAAATGGACGAATCGCGCGTCGCCGTGCAGACTTTCGAGCATCGGGTCGGTTCCGAACCAGAGCAGCCACGGTTCGTACTCGCTGAACGATTGTTCAAAATACTCAAACGCCGCGTCTCGGTCGCCGACGGCGACGTGAGCCATCGCCAGAAAATACGGCTTGACGTAACCGCTAAGCGTTTTGATTTCGTCTAAAACGCGGCGCGCTTCTTCGTGCCGGTTGACCGCCGCTAAACCGAAGCAAAGCTGGTATTTCGCCAGCGCGAAGTTGGGAATCATCGCATCGAATTTTTCAAAATGCGGCAGAGCCTCGGCGTGTCGTCCCATCGCCCACAGCGCGAATCCGGCTTGCGAATAGCCTTGCGGATAATTTTTGTCGAGTTCGATGATTTGCTTTGCTCGTTCGAGTGCCTCATCGAAACGATGCGCTTGATAAAGCGTCCACGCGGTCAGAGTTTTGGTGCGCAATGAAAGCGGGTCGAGACTTTCGGCGCGGCGCGTTTCTTCCGCGCCTTCGTCGGCGCGTCCCAACCCGACGAGCTGCGCCGCCCACCATTCGCGCGCGTGAACGTAATTTGGGTTGAGTTTGATGGCGCGCTTTTTAAGTTTTTCGGCTTCCGCCCAATGCCCGCGATTTTGCGTAACGAGTCCGAGCGTGGCGTAAGCTTCGCCCAAACGCTCGTCTATTTCGATTGCGCGTCTGGCGTGGCGTTCGGCTTCGTCGGCGGCGCCCGCCGACGGAATCAGCCCGTAGATATTAGCCCAGGTGTAAAAGTCGGCGATTCCGACATACGCCAGCGCGTAATTCGCATCGAGCGCGATTGCCGTTTGAAAAGAATCGAGAGCTTTCGAGAGCGATTCGGGCGTGAACTGATTCCAGAAATAACGCCCGCGCAAATATGCCTCGTAAGCGGCGGGCGAATCGGTGCCGCGCTTTGAAATTCGGCGATGTTCTTCGCCCGCGAGTTGCGGCAAAAGCGATTCGGCGACGCGCTCGGAAATCAAATCTTCGACTTCGAGAATGTCCGTAAATTTTTCGTCGAAAGTTTCCGCCCAGGCGGTCGAAGTTTCGTTGACATCAAGCAGTTGAACGGCAACGCGGATTCGCTCTCCGACGCGCCGGACGTTTCCGTCCAGCACGAAATCGGCGGCAAGCTCGCGTCCAGCCGAAAACGCATCCGAAGTTTCGTTAAATCGCATAACGGAACTTGTCGGTCGGACGACTAAATTGCCGGTTTTCGACAAACGGGTAATGAGCGCGTCGGTCAAACCCAAACCGAGAAATTTTTCGCCCGTGTCGTCGCCCGTCGCGGCGAGCGAATTGAATTTAAACGGCAGCACGGCGAAAGTTTTAATTACGGATTTCGCCTTTTTCTGCGGTTTGGCGATACGGCGAACGAGATGCGGGCGATTTGTTTTTCTGAGCAATTCGTTAAACCGTTCGTCGTCGCGCAATTTATCCAGTTTCGGCTCGGTCGCCAGCCAGACGAGCCATAAATCACGGCTTTCAATCGCTTTGTCGAACCATTCAAACGCCCGGTCGCGTTTGTCCAAAGCGGCGTAACACATCGCCAGATGATACGCGCTCGCGTGGGCGGATTCTGACAGTTTTTCAAAATCCTGCAAAATCCGTTCAGCTTCTTCGCGCTGTCCGATTCCGACCAAGGCGAAACAGAGTTTGTAATATAAATAACCGGCTTCGGGCGCGATTTCGAGTGCTTTCCGCAAATCCGCAACGGCTTCGGCAGAACGTCCCATTTCGTTCAAAACGTTTCCGCGCTGAAAATATCCCTGATAATAAAGCGGATTCATTTCGATAATTTCTTCCGACTTGGCGAGAGCTGCGGGAAAACGGCGCAATTGATAAAGATGCCATGCCGTCAAAGTTTTTTCGCGCAAGGAAAGCGGGTCTAATTCATCTGCACGCAAAATCTCCAGTTCGGCTTCCCGGTCGCGCCCGACTCCGGCGAGCAGAGCCGAGTACCATTCGTGCGCCAGCGCGTTGTGCGGATTGAGTTCGAGCGCGTGCTTGAGCAGATACTCGCCGCGCGTCCAATCGAAATCGGAGAACGTCGTCAAAAATCCTAAAACCGCGTGCGCCTCGCTCAATTTATCGTCAATTTCCAGAGCGCGAATCGCGGCGGCTTTGGTTTTTCGGTAACCTTCGGGCGGTGAAAACATCCCGAAAATCGTCGCCCAATTATAAAAATCCGCGATTCCGACATACGCCAGCGCGTAATTCGCATCGAGCGCGACGGCTCTTTCAAACCATTCGAGCGCCTTCGGAAAAGTGTCGGGCGTAAATTGATTCCAGAAAAAACGCCCGCGCAGATAAGCCTCGTAAGCGGCGGCGTTGTTCGTGCCGCGTTTGTGCAGTTGGATTTGTTCTTCGCCCGTGAGTTGCGGCAAGAGCGATTCGGCGACGCGCTCGGAAATCGAATCTTCGAGTTCGAGAACGTCGGTGAATTTCTCGTCGAATGTCTGCGCCCAGACGGTCGAATTTTCGCCGACGCTCAAAAGCTGAACCGTCACGCGAATGCGTTCCCCGATGCGCCGAACGTTGCCGTCAACGACAAAGTCAACCGCCAATTCCTGACCGGCGCGAAACGGGTCGGCGCTTTCGGCAAACGCCAAAACCGAACTCGTCGGGCGCACGACGATTTGCCGGATAACGCTTAAACGAGTAACCAGCGCATCCGCGAGCCCGACGCCCAAAAATTCCTCGCCGCTCGTGTCTTTCGTGTTTGCCGCGCCGATTATTTTGAACGGCAAAATCGCCGCCGATTGCTTGCCGGCGAAATCCGACGCGCCTTTTTTCGATTTAACAGCGGCTTTTTCCGATTTTTCGGTTCCGCCGAACGATTCGGCGGCGACCGGACGCCTATCAAGAAATCTGCCGATATCGGCGGCAAGCTCGGAAGCCGTTTGATAACGCTCCGCGGGGTTTTTCCTGAGAGTTTTGAGAACGATTTTATCCAAATCTCCGGCAAGTTCGCGCCGCAAATTCTCAAAATCGGTATTGCGCGCCAGAAAAACGATTTCGAGCGTCGTATTTTCCCGTGTTGGTTTTTCATCGGCGCGTGTCATATTTTCGCCTTCTGCGGTCGGCACGAGATTATCCGAGCGCGTCAAGCCTTCGCTCGGCGCGCTCGGAACTTCCTCGCAGACGGCGCGGTGAATTTCGTGCAGGGCGCGATTTTTGAAGCGATACGGGCGATGCCCGGTTAAAAGTTCGTAAAGCAAAACGCCCAAACTGTAAATGTCGGAAGCGGGCGAGACCGGCTCGCCGCAGACTTGTTCAGGCGAGGCGTATTCTGGCGTCATCAAACGCATTGCCGTCGCCGTCGGCTCTAAGGTCGCGGAAGCCAAATCCGAATCGAGAATCTTAGCGATGCCGAAATCGAGCAGCTTCGGCGTTCCATCGGCTTTGACCAAAACATTCGACGGCTTCAAATCACGATGAACGACTTTAAGTTTGTGCGCCGCTTCGACCGCTTCACAAAGCCGTCGAAATAATCGCAGTCTTTCCGTCGTATTGAGCTTTCGTTCGTCGCAAAACCGATAGAGCGGTTCGCCCGCGACGTATTCCATCACGAAATACGGCAAACCGTCGGCGGTCGTGCCGCCGTCAATCAGTCGGGCAACGTTCGGATGATTCAAGGCGGCTAAAATCTGTCGTTCGTGGCGAAAACGCTTGACGATAAAATCCGTGTCCATCCCGCGCTTGATGAGTTTGACCGCCGCCTTCTGTCGAAACTCGCCGTCGGCACGTTCTGCCAGATAAACTGCGCCCATCCCGCCGCGACCCAATTCTTTGACGAGTTCAAAAACGCCGATTCGTCTGCCGATGAAATCGTCCGTCCCGTTAAATAAACCGGCGCCCTTTTCAATCTGTTCGTCGAGCGCGTTAGGAATTTCTTTCTGAGCGACCGATTCAAGCAAACCGCTGCTCGTCCAAGCCGGAGATTCGATAAAACTGTCCGCATCTTCGGCAGCAATCATCAATCGCTCGACTTCGCGCCGCAATTCTTCATCGCCTGCGCAGGCGTCCGCAACAAAACGAATGCGTTCGGTGCTCGATTCGATGTCAAGCGCCGATTGCACAATCGCTTCAACTTGTTGCCAACGCTCGGCTGTCATTTTTATTCGTCGAAATTGAATTTTGCCGGAAAGTTTGAGGCTCGATCTGAATTTTACTTTTCAAACACAGTTAAAAGCAAATCGAATGCAAATTTTGAAATTAAGACGGTTCTCAAAATAACTTATGATAAGGTGTCTTGCCACTTTTGTTGAGACTTCGGCTTTGTCTTTTTACTGACTTCTTCGAGTATTTGAAAATAGACGAATGATCACCAGTTACGACCGCACCGATTTGTTTCATATTATGAAACTGAATCGTTTTATGTTGCAGGAGGCAGACACGGCGCAATTAAACTTTACCCGGCAGATTGGAGGCGAAGATTACGAAATCGGCGTCCCGGTGAACGAAGATTTGCC
>CADCUR010000139.1 GCA_902805935.1 uncultured Pyrinomonadaceae bacterium | reverse complement strand
TTTGAATAAATTAGCCCGTAACGGCGTGCAGGCGAAATGGCTGATTCCGTCTTATCCGACGAAAACTTTTCCGAATCATTACACCGTCGCCACCGGACTCTACCCCGACAATCACGGCATCGTCGAAAATAATATCTATGACCGAAATTTCGTCGCCGAATTTCATCTTGATAATGCGGAAGTGCGAAACGAGCGCTGGTGGGGCGGCGAGCCGATTTGGGTGACGGCGGAAAAACAGGGTCAACGCGCCGCTTCCTTTTTTTATCCCGGCACGGAAGCTGATATTCTCGGCGTTCGTCCGACTTACTTTAAAGAATATAACGGGCGCGTGCCGAACGAGCTGCGTGTGGACACGATTCTTTCGTGGCTCGATTTGCCGGCAGACAAGCGTCCGACGATGCTCACGCTTTATTTTAGTTTGATTGACGACGCGGGTCACGAATTTTCCGGCGATGCTATTGAAACTAAATACGAAGTTCAGAATATTGACCGCATCATCGAGCGGCTTGTTGACGGTTTGAAGCGGCGAAAGATTTTTGGGCGGGCGAATCTAATTTTTTTTTCCGACCACGGAATGGCGACTTATCGGCGGCGCGACGCAATTATTCTTGATGAGATGTTCGATGTAAAACTTGCCGAGCGCGTGTTTTGGGTCGGCGAGTTCGCGCAGATTTTTCCGAAAGACGGAAAAGAAGACGAAATCTACAATTCGATAAAATCGAAACTGCCGCCGAACGCAAAAATTTACCGCAAATCGGAATTGCCCGCCAGATTCAGATTCGGCAAAAATCCGCGTATCGCGCCGCTGCTTGTTGTGACCGATGAGGGCGCAATCGTCACGACGCGCAAATCATACGACCAATGGATGAAAGACGGCAGTTTGGACAAACCGCGCGGCGCGCACGGCTACGACAACGAACTCGAATCAATGCGCGCGACGTTCATCGCGCACGGCGCGGCGTTTAGAAAAGGCGCGGTCGTCGAACCGTTTGAAAACATACACATTTACAGTTTGATGGCGAAAATTTTGGGCTTGACTCCAGCGAAAAATGATGGAAACTTAGAAACGGTGAAAAATGTTTTGAGGTGAAAGTTTATGTCGGCTCTACCAAAATTAGATTATATCTACACGCCGGATGAATACCTAGAATTTGAACGCCAATCCGACCAACGGCACGAATTTTGGGACGGCTATCTTTTTCAAATGGCTGGCGAGAGCCTTTCGCACAGCCGTATTTGCGTTAACCTAACGATTGAAGTCGGCTCAAAATTGCGCGGCAAAACTTGCGAGGCATTGTCGCCGAATATGAAAGTCCGCACTTCGACGGCGAGCCTTTTCTCATATCCCGATTTAACGATTGTCTGCGGCGAGCCGCTGTTTCATGACCGGAAGAAAGACGTTATCGTCAACCCGCGAGCGATTTTCGAGGTTCTTTCGCCTTCGACGGAAAAATACGACCGCGGCAAAAAGTTTCAGCGCTATCGTTTGGGCAATGAAACTCTGACCGATTACGTTTTAATCGCGCAGGAAACTTGTCTGGTCGAGCATTACCAAAAGGACGCGAACGGCAATTGGATTTTTGAAAATTATACTGAATTGATTGACGTTTTGCCGCTCGAAAAACTCGAACTCGAACTCGCTCTGGAAAACTTGTATAACCGTGTAGAATTGCAGCCGGTAACTGAAGAAGAGTGATGCTATTCAGCGCGAATTGTCAGCACGGCGATTTCCGGCGGCACGAGAAACCGAAACGGCAGAATGCTCGTGCCGACGCCGGTCGTGATGAAAACATCCACATTATTTTCCTTCGTATGTCCGAAAGCGAATTTTTGTCCGTAAACCGAAGGCACAATCGGCGAGCCGAGAATCGGAAACCAAACTTGCCCGCCGTGCGTGTGTCCGTTGAGGATAAGTTTCAAGTCGGACGGATTCGGCGCAGCGGCGGTGATGAGCGGCAGTATGTCGGGCGCGTGTTCCAAAACAATCACGTCTCCCCGCTGTTCGCTTCGCTGCAAAACATTTCTGATATCGTCGCTAAAACCTTCCCAAGTGACGATTTTCGTATGATCTTTCAAACCTAAAATGCGAAGTTGTTGATTATCTTTTTCGATGACGGCGATTTCATTCTCCAGCACTCGATAACCCGCCCGCCGCAGTTCAGCCGCCGCCTCGCCCTCGTTATACCAAATGTCGTGATTGCCCAAAACCGCATAGACGCCGAATTTCGCCCGCAACCCGCGCAAATTTTCGGCAATCGTCCGCATCGGCATTTTCAGTTTCGTTCTATCGGAGTGCTGCTGCGAAACAAAATCGCCGAGCAGCACAATCAAATCGGGATTCTGCGCGTTGGCTTCGGCAACGACGCGCCGAATTTTCTCTTCGGTCACATTATTCGAGCCGCCGTGGATGTCGGAGATAGCGACGATTACAAAACCGTCGAACGCCCGATTCCAGTTTATTATTTTGAGTTCGGCGCGGTTTATGACGAGGCGATTCGGTTCGATAAAATAAGCGTAAGCCAGCATAATTGCGCCGAGCGCCGCAAACGCGGCGCAGAGGACGAAAATTTTTCTCAGCGGTAAATTCATTTTCGGGTTCGCTAAAAGCGGTCTTTATTCGGTTTTCGGAAAATACTCGCGCCAGCGATCGTCAACCAATTTTACAATATCGGCGCGCGGCTCGACTTCCTTCGGATACCAGGGCTTCATTCGCGCGTCAATGACAATCGGCGCGCGGTAAACAATATGATTGTTTTCGATTTGCGTTTCGGCGGCGTAAATATCGGTCGAAGGATTAAAGCGCGTCCAGGTCGCCCATAAAAACTTTTCTACCGAACAGGCGTAATCAGCCGAATCGTGTAGCACAATGATTTGCCAATCGTCGAATTTTCCCGATGCGGCGATTCGTTCGGCGAGCATTTCGTCGGCGGCGTAACTCGCGCCTTCGACGACCAGACAGCCGCCGCAAAAAACTTCGGCGCGTTTCAAATAACTCGATAATTCGCCGCTCAATTCGCGCTTCAAATCTCTTTTCGCTTCGCCGACGCCGACGAGCATCGCTTTTGATCCGTGATTGATTTTACCCGAAGCATAATCCAAAGTATCGAATGAAGTGCGATCGAAAATAAAAAAGTCGCTTGCCCAATCAACTCTTTCGAGAATGTGTTCAAAAAGCGATTTGAAATTTCGCAAATCCTGCGGCTTATCGGTCAGCAGTAAAAACTTGGTCAGAGACAACTGACCTTCGCCCAAAATACGAAACCCCGCGCCGAGCGCTTCTCTCGCGTATCTTTCTTTGACGACCGCCGCGGCGAGCGAGTGAAAACCGGTTTCGCCGTAGCTCCATAAATCTTTCACGGCGGGCATCACGAGCGGAAAAAGCGGCGATAATAATTCCTGCAAATAATCGCCGATGTAGAAATCTTCCTGGCGCGGTTTGCCGACGACGGTCGCCGGATAAATCGCATCCTTTCGATGAAAAATCGCCTGACATTCAAAAACCGGATAATCGTGCCGCAAAGAATAATAACCGTAATGGTCGCCGAACGGACCTTCGGGACGGCGAATTTTGGGTGGAACGACGCCGCTGAAAACGAACTCCGCTTCGGCAATTAAACGCAATCCGTTTTTCAACGGATTCTTGACCGTTTCGATTTTGCCGTCGGCGAGCAACGACGCGAGCATCAATTCGGGAACGTCTTCGGGCAGCGGCGCGATTGCCGCCAGAATCATCGCGGGCGCGCCGCCGACGGTGATGTTGACGGGCAAAGGCTGATTCATACGTTCGGCTTCGTAATGATGAAAACCGCCGCCTTTGCCGATTTGCCAGTGAATGCCCGTCGTCACATCGTCGTAACGCTGTATGCGATACATTCCGAGATTGTGTTTTCCGCTCGTCGGGCTTTCGGTGTAAACAAGCGGCAAGGTGACGAAATGCCCGCCGTCTTCGTGCCAGAGCTGCAATAATGGAACTTCGGTCAGCTTCGGTTCGCGGCTGAATCTTTCCAGAATCGGTGCATTTTTAACGGTTTTCGTTCCGAGCTTCAGCGCGTCGAACGCCATCTGGCGATACTTCCAGAGTTCTTTTGGTTTCGGCGGCAGCAAAACGTCAATCATTTCGACCGCCGTTTTGACAAATTCCTGCGGGCGGCGCGTAAAAGCGAGTTCGATGCGTTTGTTGGTTCCGAAAAGATTCGTGACAACGGGAAATACAGAATTTTTGACGTTCTTAAATAATAGAGCTTTTCCTTGATTTTCGATGACGCGGCGATGAATTTCGGCGATTTCCAAATACGGGTCAACCATCGCTTCGATTTCGATTAAATCGTTTTCCTTTCGCAACGCTTCGATAAAAGACCGCAAATTCTTGTGCATATTTCAGTTTGTTCCGATTCTATTCAAACAAAGCGATTCGCAAGACACAAGTTTGCAAGAATAAGTTTCGCTTGCAATATAAAAAAGCGGAAACGTTTCCGCTTCCGCCTTTCACAGTTTGTAATGTTGACTCATCTTCGCCGGTCAACGCTATTTCAAATCCAAATTTTGAAATTTTCGGCGCATTAAAAGCGCAAGGCGCACTTGCTGAAAAATTAAAAAGCCGAACAACG
>CADCUR010000138.1 GCA_902805935.1 uncultured Pyrinomonadaceae bacterium | reverse complement strand
TGATGGCGGCGATTGAAAAAATTAAATGGAACGCCAACGGCAGAAGCGGAATCAACAGTTTTGAACCGATTAGACTGACTCTTAAAGAACAACTCGACGGAAGAGTAAGGGACGACCAAGTCAGAAATCCGCTGGGCAATCAGGGAGACAAGGATTTTTTGCGCGAAATAGACGAACTTCGCAACGAAAGTTTTGCCGTCGGGACGCTCGGCTCGTTAAATTATATCGTTCGAGGAATGCGCGATTTGCCGGGCAGAAAGGCAGTGATGCTTTTTTCGGAAGGCTTCGGTATAGCCACCAGGGAGAAGCTGAATCAGTCTACAATTCAAAGCCGGCTTTATTATGCGATGCGCGTGCTGGCTGATTTGGCAAATCGTTCGTCGGTGGTCATCTACACGCTCGACCTGCGCGGTCTGCTGGATGTCGGAATGCTTAGCGCGGCTGACGACGCGCCGGACATTTTTGCAGCATCTTTAGCAGAGACGCGGCGTTTGCGCGAACAAGGTTTTATTGACTCGCAGCAAACTCTGCGTTATCTTGCCTACGAGACCGGCGGATTTCCTTTTCTTAATCAAAACAATCTGAATATAGGAATGCGGCGGATAATCGCCGACCAGAGCAGTTATTACCTGCTCGGCTACCAGCCGGATGCGGAAACATTCGACCCGAAGAAAAATAAATTTAACGATTTGGAAGTAAAGGTGAAACGTCCCGGTCTGAAAGTTCGTTACCGAAGCGGGTTTTTTGGTATCACGGACGAAAAATACCGGTCCGCGCCGCAAAAGTCACCGCAACAGAAATTAAACGACGCTTTGCTTTCGCCGTTTGGCGCAAGCGAAATCAATCTCGATCTTTATTCGATTTTTTACAACGACGACCGCGACCGCGATTTTATCCGCTCGCTGGTTTACATTGACCCGCAGGATTTGACTTTCACGACCGATGCCGACGGTTCGTATCGCACGAAATTTGAAATAACGGCGATGATTTTCGATGCCAACGGAGCCGCCGCCAGCAACCAAATCACCGCGCAGGAAATGAAATTCACCAAAGAAGGATTCGCCAGAATGCAGACAAAAGGTTTGATTTACGATTTGCCCGTGCCGGTCGTCAAAACCGGAGCCTATCAATTTCGCATTGCTCTGCGAGACACGGCAACCGGGAAAATCGGGGCGGTTTCCCAGTTTATCGAAGTTCCGAATCTCAAGAAAAACAAACTGACGCTCTCGAATCTTATTTTAACGAATTTCACGCTCGAAGAATGGAAAAAACTCTTGTCCGGTCAGGCGGCGAACGAAAAAAGCGCGCTGTTCGACACGACCCTGCGCCGCTTCAAGCGCGGCACTTTTCTTCGTTACAATTATGTGATTTACAACGCCCGAACCAACGGCGCGCAAAAGCCACAACTGCAAATTCAAACGCGCCTAATCCGAGACGGCAAAATACTTTTTGAAGACAGTCCGACCGCTCTCAACGATGCCGGACAACCTGATTTGAAGCGTCTTCAGGATTCCGGTGCCGTCACGCTCGGCAGCGATCTTGCGCCGGGAAATTACGTTTTGCAGGTCGTCGCTTTCGACAACGCCGACGGCAGCAGTAAAGCGAAATCGGCGACGCAGTTTGTCGAATTTGAAATCGTCTATTGATCAGTTGTCGGAAAGCCTGTTGTCGAAAATCCAAAGTCGAATGTTTATCCGACTTTGGATTTTTCGCTTTACTGATTAAACTTTAGACAAACATTTTATGATTTGAGGTTTTGAACCCTAGTTTTGGACATCATCATTGGCACCGCCGGACATATTGACCACGGAAAAACCGCGCTCGTCAAAGCCTTGACGGGCGTTGACGCCGACCGTCTGCCCGAAGAAAAAGAGCGCGGAATCACGATTGACATTGGTTTCGCCGAACTTATGTTGGGCGCGGTGCGCGTCGGCTTTGTTGATGTTCCCGGACACGAACGATTCGTTAAAAATATGCTTGCCGGAGCGAGCGGAATTGATCTTGTTGCGCTCGTCATCGCGGCTGATGCGGGCGTGATGCCGCAAACGCGCGAGCATTTTGAAATTTGCCGTCTGCTTGAAATAAAAAGCGGGTTGATTGTGCTGACGAAAATTGATTTGGTTGACGAAGAACTGCTCGAACTCGTTCGGCTCGAAGTGGCGGAACTGGTCGAAAATTCTTTTCTGGAAAGCGCTCCCGTAATTGCCGCGAGCGCAAAGACCGGCGCGGGCGTCGCGGAATTGAAAGAGACTCTGCGTAATCTTGCGCTCAAAATCCCCGCCCGAAAAAACGAAACGGTCAGCTTTCTTCCGATTGACCGCTCGTTTTCCGTCAAAGGTTTTGGCGCGGTGGTGACGGGAACTTTAGTTTCGGGCGAAATCAACGAAGCCGATGAATTAGACATTTTACCGCTCGGACGGCGGGTTCGCGTGCGCGGGTTGCAAACGCACGGAAAATCGGTCGAAACCGTCCGCGCGGGACAGCGCACGGCGGTTAATCTCGCTGGCATCGAGCATTCGGAAATGACACGCGGAATGATTCTGGCGGAAAAAGACGCTTTGCGTCCGACGCAGATTTTCGACGCGGAAATCGAAGTTTTGAAAGATGCGAAGAAGAGTTTGAAATCTCGCCAGCGCGTTCGCGTTCACATCGGGACAATCGAGGCGCTGGCGCGCGTGCAAGTCTTAAACGAATCGAATGAAATCGCGCCCGGCGAAAAGGATTTCGTTCAGCTCCGGCTCGAAACTTTCGTCGTCACGATCCCGCACGAGAGATTTATCATTCGCTCGTATTCGCCGCAAATGACGATTGCGGGCGGGCGGGTTTTAGATAATTCGGCAAACAAACACCGGCGCAAAGATGTTGAAAACATCAGAAAGCGTCTGAAAAATCACGTCGAAGCCGACGAGCAAAACGACCGGGCGAAACAGTTAAAACTCTTTCTCGAAACCAGCGAGGAACGCGGCGCGGCGCGTAGAGATTTGCAGGCGCGAACCGGCTGGCGCGGTGAAATTTTAGAGAAAGCGATTGTCGAAAACGTCGAGAAAAAATCAATCGTCGAAGCCGAAAGTTTTTACGTCGCCAGAACGCCGTTTGAAAATCTGAAAACGAAAACTCTGGTGCAAATCGAAAATCATCACCGCCGCGAACCGCTCGCCCGCGGCATTTTGCGCGAAACTTTGCGCGAGAAAATTTTTGCGGAACTTGCGGCAGAGATTTTCAAAACAACGCTCATTCATCTCGAACGAGAAAATAAAATCGTCGCCGAAAAAGATTACATCAGGCTCGCCGCGCACAATCTCGAACTTTCCGCCGCCGAAGAAATGCTGCGCGAAAAACTGCGCGCCATTTACCGCACTGCCAAGCTCGAAGTCCCGAAATTAGACGATGCTTTGAGCAATGCGACAGGCGGCGCAAAGTCGGACGCCGCGCACGCGCGCAAGATTTTTCAACTTCTTTTGAATTCCGGCGAAATCGTTAAAATCTCCGAGGAATTTTATTTTGCCGCAACCGAAATTGAAAATTTGACGGTTAAAATCCGCGAGTTCGCCTCCGGTTCGGCAGACCGTTTAATTGATGTGGCGAGATTCAAAGATATTGCCGGCATTTCGCGCAAATACGCGATTCCGCTCTTGGAATTTTTCGACCGCGAAAAAATCACCAGACGCGCTGGCGATAAGCGATTAATTTTATAACGGACTTTGAATTATCTTTTCAAATTATGAAACAATTTCTTTCGGCAATGCGTGGTTCGTTGGGTTTTGTGCCAATCGTTTTAGCTTGCTTGTTGTTTGCGAATTATTTGTTTCCTAATCCTTTTATTTTCAAAGGGCAATCGGCTCGACCGCCTCTTTTATTCGCTCTTTCGCTGTTTGTTTTTGGCGTCTTTTGGACGTTATATTTTCAACGACGAGCGAGATAAATTTCTAGTTTTGCTTTTAGGCTGAATGAGAAAATTTTTAACGGCAAAATGGCACGATTTGATAATGGCGAATTATGAAGTTTCGCCCAAATTGCTTGAGAGCCGCGTTCCGCCGGGAACGACGCTCGATTTTCACGACGGAAAATGTTTCGTCAGCCTGGTGGCGTTTATGTTCCTCGACACGCGCGTTTTGGGCGTCCCTGTACCATTTCACGTCAACTTTGAAGAAGTGAATTTGCGCTTTTACGTTGTGTGCGACACGCCGGATGAAACCAGGCGCGGCGTGGTTTTCGTCAAGGAAATCGTTCCGCGTTTTGCCATTGCGACTGTCGCCCGCGTGTTTTACGGCGAACCTTACGAAGCGTGGCGAATGAGTCACGCGAAAACGGAAAATGATTTGAGTTACGCGTGGTGGAAAGCCGATTCGGTAAATCAAATAAAAATCGAAATCGGCGAAAATGCGGGCGTTCCCGATGAAAATTCACACGGCGAATTTATCGTCGAACATTATTGGGGCTACACGAAACGCGGCGCCAGCCGCACGGACGAATACAAAGTCGAGCATCCGAAATGGGAACTTTTTGGAGTGGAAAATTACGAGATTAAGTGCGATTTCGGGAGGCTATACGGCGAGCAGTTCGCTTTTTTAGCGCGCGAAAAACCGCATTCAATTTTTATGGCGAAAGGCTCGCCCGTTGCAGTTTATA
>CADCUR010000137.1:3557-4664 GCA_902805935.1 uncultured Pyrinomonadaceae bacterium | reverse complement strand
TGTCGTAGAAAAGAACGACGACTTCATCGTCGCGCATTTCCCGCAAAGCGTTATCGAACGCCTCGATTTCGTCAAGCACGATTTCGCAGCTTCGGTCGGCGACTTCGCTCGTGACGGTTTCGCACAGAAGGCGGGCGACTTCGCCGCCGGCGCGTCCGCGCGTGTCTTTGTCTTCTTTGATAATAACTTTATGAAAGCCGCGCGCGGCGATGCGTCCGGCTTCTTTGATAATCGAATCGTCGCGGTCGCCCGGCACGCCAATAATGCCCGTCACGGTTTTTCCGTGCCAATTTGCCGCCATTCGGCAAATCGCTTGAAACGCGCCGGCGTTGTGTCCGTAATCTATAAGCGCGTAGCCTTTTCCGACTTTATACAGATTGTTTCTGCCCGGATTGTTCGCATCGCTCTGAAAAGTTTGCAGGCTTTTGATGTTCTCGCCCCACAAGCCGTAAGCGCGGCAGGCGGCGACGGTCGCCAGCGCGTTAGAGATTTGAAATTCCGCCGTGCCGTTCATCGTCGCGGGAATCCGGTCAATTTTAAGAATGGTGTGCTGACTGCCGCTCGTCGCTTCGGTTATCCAGTTATCTTTAGCGAAATAAACCGTCCCGTTTTCTTCAAGGTGCTCCTGCATGCGCGGATTCTTTTCATCAAGCGAGAAAAGCACGATTCGCTTCGATTTTTCTTTAACCCGCTCGCGCTCTAAAACGCGCAAGCTGTTCGGGTCGTCGGCGTTGATTATAAGCGTTCCTCCGGGACGCACGCGCTCGGCAATCAACGCTTTGATACGGATTAAATCCGCGATTGATTCGATGCCGTCCTGCCCGATGTGGTCGTCGCTGATGTTGGTGACGACGCCGATGTCCGCCCAATCGAAGCCCAAACCGCGCCGCACAATACCGCCGCGCGCCGTTTCCAAAACCGCGACTTCGACGAGTGGATCGCCGAGAATGGTTTTCGCCGAAACCGGTCCGGTCGTGTCGCCTTTAACAATCTCCTCGCCGTTCAAATAGATGCCGTCAGTCGTCGTCGTGCCGACTTGTTTGCCGGTTTCTTTGAGAACGTGAGAAATCATTCTGGTGACGGTCGTTTTGCCGTTCGTGCCGGTGA
>CADCUR010000137.1:2160-3430 GCA_902805935.1 uncultured Pyrinomonadaceae bacterium | reverse complement strand
TTTGATGTCTTCCAAAACCAAATCAACGCCGCAAACGTCCAGATTGATAACGCGAGCGGCTCTTTCGCACATCGTTTTAACGCTCGAATGAACTTCGTCCGTCACGTCTCGCGCCGTGCCGCCCGTCGAAAGATTCATTCCGGCGCAAAGCATCACTTGTTCGCCCATTTCCGGCACGTCTTCGAGTATCCAGCCCGCTTTGAGCATCGCGGCGAGCAGAATCGAATTGATTTTTATTTGCGTCAGCGGCTTTTCGTGTCCGGTCCCGCGCATCGGATTGCGGTTTTCAATCTCAATCAATTCGGCAATCGTATGCCTGCCGTCGCCCGTGATATGACACGGCAGACGCTCGCTGGCGGCGACCATTTTTCCGCCGACGACCAGGACGCGATAGTTTTTCCCCTCGAACAATTCTTCGACTAAAACTTTTCGGGAAAACTCCTGCGCGGCGCGAAAAGCCTCGACGACTTCTTCCCGCGTTTTCAGATTTAAGGAAACGCCTTTGCCTTGCCGCCCGTCGAGCGGTTTGACGACGACCGGCGCGCCGATTGATTCAAACGCACGGGCGGCTTCCGCTTCGGTTTCCGCGATTTTGCCGTCGGGAACGGGAATCGAAAATTTTTCCAAACGCCGTTTCGTTTCGTCCTTGTCGCTCGCCATCTCTGCGGCGATGCTGCTGGTTTGGTCGGTGATCGCCGCTTGAACGTAATGAAGTTTTTTGCCGTAACCTAATTGAACCAAACTGTATTCGTTTTCGCGCGTCCACGGAATGCCGCGCCGCTCGGCGGCTTCGATAATCGCGCGCCCGCTCGGACCGAGTTCGTAATCAGCCGCGATTGATTTGGCTTCCGCGATTTTTTCTTCGACGACGAAGGATTTTTCCGTGAGAATTGCTTCGGTCATCTCGGCGGCGAGCGGAAAAACGTAGCGCGTCGTCTCGACGGCGGTCGTTTCTACGATGGCAAGGGAGTCGTCTTTTTCATCCTTGTTGCAGATTTCTTCGTCTCTCGGCGCGAGTCCAGCTTCAGCCAGCATTTCAATCGCAATGTGTTCGACGACGTGGTTAAAATGCGTGCCTTCCTTGAGCGCCTTGACGAAACCGCCCGCTTCGCCCGCGTCGCAGTAATGCTCGGTTAATTTCGGCAGCGCCGCCAGAAGTCGCTCGTTGAAACCGGAGCTTTCGCAGCTCTCGCGCCCTTTCAAATTCTCCAAATCGAGCCGCATCATGACGACCGGCTGATGACTGTAAACATTCGCGCCGTTTAATGTT
>CADCUR010000137.1:0-2150 GCA_902805935.1 uncultured Pyrinomonadaceae bacterium | reverse complement strand
TTTCATCGGTAAAAACCCCCTTGCAAAATTTACGCGTTAAAAAATTGTTCTTTAATAATCGAGCAGTTTCCGTTTAATCATTTCCGGTCTCGTCGTGCGGAGCTTCAACCGGCTTGGATTCTGGCGAGCCTTTTTGCCGCAGCCAAATCGAAAACACGACCATCACGCCGATTGACAAAAACTCGCTCTGCCAATTCTGAAACGACTCGAACCAGAAGCGCGACGTGCCGAGATACTCAATCAGAGAAACTTGAGCCGCGCCGTGTTCGGCTTGCTCCTGGTTGTAGTCTTTGACTCCGCCGACGCCGTGCATAATAAACGAGAGAATGAAAAGCAGAAACAGCGCGATGCTCAAAGAGTTCTGGTAAAGTTTCAGCAAAAAACCGCCTCGCCTGACCGGATAAGGCGAATCGGGATTGTTTCGTGCATCTTCGGGAATAACGTCAACGCGCTCGGTAGTGCCGGGCGTTTTCGATTCGGACGAGCCTTTTTGAAACAGAAAAATCGTCAGCACGACATACATTCCCATTTGCAAAAATTCGCTCTCCCAATTCTCAAAAACCGCTTCGATGAAATGCCCTTCGCCCAGGTATTCGACGTAGCCGACTGCCGATTGCCCGTGCTGCTTTTGCTCTTCGTTGTATTCGTGATGCCCCGTTAAGAATTGCCCCGCGAGAGAAAAGAAAAACAGGGCGAACAACACAATCGAAAGTCCGTTGTTGCGAAAAAAGCTTTTCATAATTTTCTCCCGAAACGAAGCATTACCGTTATTTCTTAAAAGGATTGCCGACGCCGACGGTAAATCCGGCGAAAACGCCGACGCGCGGCGCGTCCTTGTTAAGACCGAATCGCATTCCGCCGTCAAATTGAAGACGCTTACCCGCTTTGTAAGTCAGCGCGCCGAGCGCGAAAACGCCTTTCGGCTGCACGTCGTCTTCGCTTTGCCCGGCAATCTCGCCGACTATTCCGAAGTTGTTTTCAAATTCGCGCGAAACCGAAAAAGCCGCCTGACCGCCCGAAGCGCGGCGGTCTCCGAACTCGCGCCCGACATTCAGATAAGCGGCGTTAAAATCAATGTCCGTCTTTCCGATCTTTTTGCTCAAAAGCGCGACGAGGCGATAATCCGTCCTTCCGGTGCCGAGATTTTTTTCGCTGCTCGCCGTCGGCAGTTTCGCGTAAAAAGCAAATGCCAGAGCCGGATGACGCTCGGTGTCTTTGAGCGCGAGAATCTGCACGCCGACACGGGTATCGCCGACTCCGGTTTCGCGCATCCCCGTCTCGTCCTTCTCGGAAATTACCGTGTCGATATTGAAATCAAGCAGCAGCCGTTCGACGGGCGCAAAGCGAACGGTCAGCGGCGCGGTTTGCTGCGAGCGAAACTCACGGGAGCGAAAATTTCCGTCATAACCTTATTCGATCTGCAACACGCCCGGTTTTTGAAACTCCGCCGGATTAGCGATGCTCGGTCTGGAGGGTTTAATCAAATCTTCGTCTTCTTCGCTCGAAAGCTGCTGCGCGAGGGCGGCAGCGGCGAAAATTGACAAAAACAAACCGAGCCGCAAAAGAAGCGTCAGCTTTCGGGCGGCGTTTGTTTTGCCGGTTTCCGAAATTTCGCGCGGCGATTGAAAAAACAAGCTGTTTTCACGCACAAATTTACTCCTGTCATTTCTTCGGCAAATCCCGGGTCAAAAAGATTCTCCCGATAAATCGAAAACTGTTATAAACCGACAATCGCCTTACCGTTACCTCCGTTCGTTTTCGGAGCTGTCAAAGCCGGCACTGAAATTTTCTTTTCCGCCGGTTTGATAACAGCAACAGCCGCCGCTTTGCGTTTCATTCCGGCAATTTTGCCGTAGGTCATCAAAGCCTGCGCGACGATTTGATCCATATTGTAGTATTTGTAGGTCGCCAGCCGACCGACGAAATGAACGTCCGAACGCGCATCGGCGAGAGCTTTGTATTTGTTATAAAGCTCGGCGTTTTCCTTGCGCGGAATCGGGTAATATGGGTCGCCCGTCGCTTGCGGATATTCGTAAACGATGCTCGTCTTTTTGTGTTCCTGTCCGGTCAAACATTTGAATTCCGTGATGCGCGTGTAAGGCTGCTCGTTCGGATAGTTGACGACCGGCGCTTCCTGAAATTTTTCGCAG
>CADCUR010000136.1 GCA_902805935.1 uncultured Pyrinomonadaceae bacterium | reverse complement strand
TTGAAAATAAAGAAGACTTGGAGGTGCTGCTTGAACAAGGTCGCCGTTACTTATTGGGATAATTCACACACGATTTCGATGCCCGTCGAACCTCGCGTTAAACGTGCGAAGGCGCAGACGAAAACAACGCCGCAATGGTTGGTTTTTGTCGTCATCGCTTCGATCACTTGTATGCTTTGCATGGCTATAAATCTTCGCGCTTTTTCCGAAATGAGCGCGGAACTCGAACAAAACGAGCGTCTGAGTTTAGCCGTCGAGCAGTTAAGAGATGAAAATCTCGGACTTCAAGGAGAAGTTCATAATCTGAAGACCGACTCGCACGCGGTTGAGCGCGAAGCCCGCAAAATCGGAATGAGTCGTCCGAATGAAAAAGTTCTTGTGTCGGTAAATTAATATGCGGAGAATTATTTACCGGCACATTTTGCCTGCCCCGTCAATCTAATCCGCCTTTTGCCTATCCGCTCCGCGTTGCCTACAGGTTAGCCTGCCGCCAAATTTGCGGCTGACATTTTCCCGAGTGTCAGCCGCACCACCTTTTTAAAGGGACGCAAAATTAAAAATCCAATTCAATAGATTTAAGCAATTTTCGAAAGCGCGACTCGCGGCGCAGCTCATCTAAATCCGGGTCAACGGCGAGCAGCACCATACTAATGTCCCGTTCTTTAAACGCCTTTTCCAGCAATTCAAATGCTTTATCGAAATCGCCGAGCCGGATGAAAATCTGCGCTATATCGTATTTGGAAACGTGAGCGCGACGGACAAATTCATCGAGTTCGCGTAAAATCCCGATTGCGTCATCAGTGCGATTTGCCGCCGCATACGCACAACCGAGAGCGGACAAAATCGCCGGTTCCCGGTTTGACAGCAACGCGGCTTTTTCGAGCGCGGCAACGGCATCTTCATTCAAGCCTTTCTGCAAATAAATCCAGCCGAGACTGCGGTAGCCCAAAGCGTAATCGGGAGCCAATTCGATGGCTTTGAGCGACAACTTTATCGCCTCGTCGAACCGTTTTTGCAGGCACAACGTCACGCCCAGATTTTTTAAAACGACAGGCGAAAGCGGGTCTAATTCGAGTGCGCGGCTAATTTCGTGAACCGCTTCGTCGAGCCGGTTCATCGAGCGCAAAAATCCGCCGAACCAATTGCGTGCTGTCGCGTAATTCGGATTAAGTTCGATAGCCCGCCGATAATAAATTTCGGCTTGCCGCCAATTCCATTCAAACAAAAACGCGACGTGACCGAGTGTGGCGTGTGCTTCGGCAAGAGTCGAATCGAGTTTAATGGCTGTGAGCGCGGCTGTTTTGGCTTGCGGAAAACATTGCTGCGGCGTGAGCAAAGCGAATTGGCTGGACAAAAGATATGCGTCGCCGAGTCCGGCGTGCGCCAGCGCGAATTTCGGATCAATTTCTATCGCCCGCGCAAAACATGCCGCCGCCTTTTTCATTGCTTCCGCCGTGCGCTTGTTCCAATAAAAACGTCCTTCGAGATATTCTCTGAACGCTTCATTGTCGGCAGTTGGCAGCTTGTTCAGCGGTTCTTGCTCCGCGTTAATCTCCAATCTTTCAATTAATGTCCGTGCCACTTTTTCGGCAATCGAATCCTGAACGCCGATTAAATCGGCGGATTCTTCATCCAACCTCTCGCCCCAGAGCGGACGCGCTTCAGACACGCCGATAAACTGTACGGTGACGCGAACTCGCTCGCCGGTTTGAAATAAATTGCCGTCTAAAACCCAATCAACCTGTAATTCGCGCCCGATTTCCGCCGCGTCAAATTCGGTGGTTTCATATTTTCGCACCGCGCTTGTCGGACGCACGACGATTTGCCTTAAGTTGCTGAGGCGCGTGATTAAAATATCCGCCAAACCCAAGCCGAGATATTCCGCGCCCGTTTTCGCACCGAAAACTTTGAACGGCAGAACGGCGAGCGAGCCGACGATTTTTTTCGTTTCGGTTTCGCGCGTTTCGCTGACCGCCGCAACGAAACGATAACCGCGGCGCGGCACGGTTTCGATAAAGCGCGCCTCGCCGCATTTATCTTCGCCCAGAACTTTCCGCAAAGTTGAAATGTTTTTCGTCAGACAATTCTCTTCGACATAGCAATCGTTCCAAACGCGCCGCATCATCGCTTCACGCGAAACGATTTGCCCGCGATTTTCAATCAGCACGAGCAGCGTTTCAAAAGCCTTCGGCGTGAGCGGCAGCGATTTTCCGCCGCGCAGCAGAACGCCTTCGCCCGCCGACAAGCGAAACGAATCGAATTCGTAGAATTGAACGGGTTTTGCATTCGGCATATTTCAATCGTGAGATTTCACAAATCTTTCACAATAACGACAGGACTTCGGTAATGACAAAATTGTAGCATTGTCATTCAAAGTCAAACAATCCACAAATCAGAGGAAAAATAACAATGAAATCAAACGGCTGTATGAACCGGGAGAATTTGCCGATGCAGATGACGGCGTCGGATTTATTCGTTTTTAATTCGGGACAAAAAATGAGAAATTTTTTACTGCTCGGCGTTCTCGCGCTGAGTTTTTTATTTGGCGGGCAGGTCAAAGCGCAAACGCTCGAGGCTTTCGATCCGAATGTGACAGGTGCCGTCGTTTATCAAACGGCGATTCAGCCCGACGGCAAAATCGTGATCGGCGGAGCTTTTGGTTCGGTCGGCGGGACGGCGCGAACAAATCTCGCCCGTATCAACGCCGACGGTTCGCTTGATACGAGTTTTGCCGCCATCGCTTTCGACAACACCGTTTTCAGCGTCGCGCTCCAGCCGGACGGCAAAGTCATTGCCGCCGGTTTTTTCACCACGGCAAGCGGGCAGCCGCGTCAGGGAATTGCCCGATTCAACGCCGACGGCTCTCTCGATACGGCTTTCGACGCGCAGTCGAGCAGTAATGTGCAGACCGTGGTCGTTCAATCGGACGGCAAAATTTTAATCGGCGGCGGCTTTACCACGATTGCCGGTCAGCCGCGCAGCCGCGTCGCTCGCCTCAACCCCGACGGCAGCCTCGATGCCGACTTTAATCCGAACGCCGGCGGCGCGAGTTTTCCTTCAGTCACCGGCATTATCGTGCAGCCCGACGGTAAAATTCTTCTTAGAGGCGGATTCGGCACAGTCGGCGGCGTGTCTTTCATGGGATTGGCAAGAGTTAACGCCGACGGCACAATTGACAAAAGTTTCAACAACCCGTTGCTAGATGGATTAACCAGCACATTCGCGCTGCAGCCGGACGGTAAAATTGTGATTAGCGGCGGTTTCGCCAATGTTGCCGGTCAGCCGCGCTCTCAAATCGCCCGCCTCAATAATAACGGAACTCTCGATACGGCTTTCAATCCGACTTTTGTTCAAGCACCGCCGCTTACTCCTTTTCTGCAGAGTATTGTGATCCAAGCGGATGGTAAAATTCTAGTCAGCGGCGGCTTTACCAGCGTTAACGGGCAAAACGTCAATAGTGTCGTCCGATTAAACGCCGACGGATCGGTGGACGCGAGTTTCGCGGTTCCGCCTTTTCAAACTTTTTCAACCGTCAGCGGCATCACGCTGCAACCCGACGGCAAACTTCTGCTCGCCGGTTCGTTCAATACTGTCGGCGGACAACCTCGCAACCGTTTGGCGCGAGTTACCAACACCGCGCCTGCCGAATCGAACGTTTCAGTGACACCGAGGAGTATTTTATGGACGCGCGGCGGAACTGCGCCGGACTTTTCGCGGGTGACATTCGAGCGTTCGAGCGACGGCGTAACCTACACATTTCTCGGCAACGCTTCGCGCGTTGGAACCAGCCCGAATTGGATTCTGCGCGGTTTGACTTTGCCGACCGGACAAAATTTCATTCGCGCCCGCGGATTTTATCAATCGGGTAATAGTAATAATGGAGGCTCAATCAGTGAGTCAATAATCAATCTGACGCTCGCGCCTCGAACTCCGTTCGATTTCGACGGCGACGGCAAAGCGGACGTTTCGGTATTTCGACCGTCGAACGCAATTTGGTATCTGCTTCGCAGCCAAGCAGGTTTCGCCGCGCAGCCGTTCGGTTTGGCGACGGATAAACTCGCGCCCGCCGATTACGACGGCGACGGCAAAACTGACATCGCGGTTTTCCGCAACGGCGAATGGTATATTTTGCAGTCGTCAAACAGCACCGCACGATTTGCGCCGCTCGGCGCGGCGGGCGACCAGCCTTTTCCAGCCGATTACGACGCTGACGGACGCGCCGATTTAGCCGTCTTTCAGACCAACGGAAACTGGCTGATTAAAAGTTTGGACACGAATTTCTCGCGCTCGTTCCCGTTCGGTTTTCCGACCGACAAACCCGTTCCCGCCGATTACGACGGCGACGGACGCACTGATGTAGCGGTTTTCCGCGACGGCATCTGGTATCTGCTCCGCAGTCAAGTCGGGCTTGGTGTAGTGCGATTCGGGTTGCCTGGCGATTGGCTCGTTCCGGCAGACTATGACGGCGACCGGCGCGCCGACATCAGCGTTTTCCGCGACGGCATTTGGTATATTTTGCAAAGCACTAACAATCAAATCAGTTACCGGCAATTCGGTTTAGGAAGCGACACGCCGGTTCCTGCGGATTATGACGGCGACGGTAAAACCGATGTCGCGATGTTTCGCGCCGGCATCTGGTATTTTCAAAACTCAACTTCCGGTTTCTCAAATGTAAACTTCGGTTTCGCGGAAGATAAACCGACGGAATCGGTTTAT
>CADCUR010000135.1 GCA_902805935.1 uncultured Pyrinomonadaceae bacterium | reverse complement strand
GCATATATTTTTAGATGTCGGCATTGCAGCGCGTTCGGCGGTTATTCAGATTGTGATTAAACTATTATTCTTCGTTTTTATATGAAATTATTTTCAATCATTCTTTTATTATTTTTAAGTTTCAACGCTCTTGCCCAAAAACCGGGCGAAATTTTAGCGACGGCGAACGGGCAGAATTACACTGCGGTTGATCTTGCGCCTGAAGTCAGGCAGGAATTTGAGAATCTGCCGAAGATGATAGCAAACGTCCGCCAATCGCTGCTCGAACAGCAAATCAACGAGATTTTATTTGAAGCGGAAGCGGCGGCGCAGAAAATCACTGTCGAGAAATTAATCGAAAGGGAAATCAGAGCGAAAATTGCCGCGCCGACCGAAGCGCAAATTAAAGCCGTTTATGAAGCGAACCGCGCCGCCGTCGATAGTAAAACTCTCGAAGAAATCCGCCCGCAAATCGTCGCTTTTCTAAAACGCGAGCCGGAGCAGGCGGCTTACAATTCTTATCTTTCAAACTTAAAAGTTAAATATAAAGCAGCGCTCGGCAAAGACGTGAACGCGGCGAATCTGACCGGATTTGAAACTTTGGCGACCGCCGCCGGTCAGCAGATTTCGACCAGAAGTTACGACGCGAAAAATAAAATCGCGCTCGCCGAAATTGAAGCCGAAGTTTACGAACGCACGCGCGCCGCGCTCGAACAAATCGTTTATTCGGAACTGCTGATTGCCGAAGCCAAAACGCAGAACATCGGCGCGGGCGATTTAATCGAGCGCGAAATTACGAGCAAATTAAAAGACTATTCCGACGAAGAACGCCTGCCGCTCGAAAACGCGCTGCGCGAAAAACTTTTCCGTAAATACAACGCGAAATTTACAATAAAGGAAATCGCTCCGGTCGTGCAGAACATTTCAACGGACGACGACCCGACGCAAGGCAAAACAACCGCGCCCGTCACGGTCGTAATGTTCACCGATTTTCAGTGTCCGGCGTGCGCGGGCGTGCATCCGGTTCTAAAACGAGTTTTGGCGGAGTATGCCGATAAAGTTCGTTTTGTCGTCCGCGATTTTCCGCTTGTGCAAATTCACGAAAACGCTTTTCAATCGGCGATTGCGGCGGGCGCAGCGAACGCGCAGGGGAAATTTTACGAATACACGGAAGTTTTGTATAAAAATCAAAACGCGCTCGATGCGGTTTCGTTGAAAAAATACGCTGCCGATTTAGGCTTGAACGTCAAACAATTTGAAGCGGATTTGGCGAACCCGAAAATCGCCGACGAAATTCGCAAAGACATCGAAGACGGCAAACGCTACGGCTTGAGCGGAACGCCTACCGTTTTCGTCAACGGCGCACGAGTCCGGCAGCTTTCGCCCGAAGGTTTTCGGCGGGCGGTTGATCGAGCGTTGAAAAAATAGCTTTAAACGATTTACAGTTTTGAATTTACACAAATAAGGAAATTTACAATGCGTTTTTTTCTGCTAATTACATTTGCCGTTTTCGCCGCTTCGTGTAAAAACAACACTTCGGCAAATCGTCCGAACGTGAACAATAATTCCGCCGCCAATGCTAATAAAACCGTCGCTGCGCCCGCTCCGGCGGCGGACAAAATTCCGGTTTACACTTACGAGATTGTCAACACTTTCAAACACGACCCGAAAGCATTTACTCAAGGCTTGGTTTACGAGAATGGATTTTTGTATGAAAGCACCGGACAGACGGGCGAATCCACGCTTCGGAAAGTCGAACTCGAAAGCGGAAAAGTTCTGCAAAAACACGACGTGGACGACGATATTTTCGCCGAAGGAATGACGATTCTAAACGGCAAAATTTATCAGATAACGTGGCAGGACGGCGTGTGCTTTGTTTATGATTTGAAGAATTTCAAGTTGCTTGAGGAATTAAAATATAACGGCGAAGGCTGGGGCTTAACTAATGACGGCACGAATTTGATAATGAGCGACGGAACGCACATCATCAAATTCCTCGACCCGCAGACATTAAAAACCGTCCGCGCGTTGCCGGTTTTTCAGGAAACCGGCAAACCTCTTTTTAAAATCAACGAACTTGAATACGTCAAAGGCGAGATTTGGGCGAACATCTGGCATTCGGAAGAAATCGGCAAACCGAATCATATTGCGCGTATTGATCCGAATTCCGGCAAACTTCTCGGCTGGATCAATTTGCAGGGAATTTCGCCCGACGATGTGGCGCGCGATGAAGAAAACACTCTGAACGGAATTGCTTATGACGCCGGAGGCGACAGAATTTTTGTGACGGGAAAAAACTGGAAAAATCTTTTTGAAATAAAAATTAAGCCGAAATCGTAATTGAATGACCGAACATGACGAACAATTTATGCGCCGCGCCATTGCTCTGGCGCAAGAGGGAATTGACGCGGGCGCGGGCGGACCGTTCGGCGCGGTTATTGTCCTCGGCAGCGAGATTGTCGGCGAAGGCTACAATCAAGTTACCTCGACCAACGACCCGACGGCGCACGCCGAAATCGTCGCCATCAGAAACGCCTGTCGAAAATTGAATTCGTTTCAACTCGACGGCGGCGTTTTATACACTTCGTGCGAGCCGTGTCCGATGTGCTTGGGCGCAGTTTACTGGGCGCGACCGTCGCGAGTTTTTTACGCCGCCACGCGCGAAGACGCGGCGAAAATCGGTTTCGACGACGAGTTTATTTACGAGGAAATCGAAAAGAATTTCGAGCATCGACAAATGAAGCTCGTCAATCTGCTGCGCGATGAAGGCTTGACGGTTTTCGAGAATTGGGAAAACAAGCCGGACAAGACGAAATACTGAAATTTGTGATTCTCAATTTGCGATTGCTTCTGAATTTTTATTTGAGACTGTTTGTAAAGATTGAAAATCGCAGAAATAAAACTAAGCAAAATCGCAGATCGCAAATTGAAAATCGTAAATCCCAAAGATGTCTTCATTTTTCAACAATTATTTTTTCATCTTGCTCGCCGTCCTCGCCGGAATTGCGATGCCGACGCAGGCGACCGTCAACAGCCGTCTGGCGGAAGCGGTCAATCACAATCCGGTTCTCGCGGCTTTCATCTCGTTCGCCGTCGGCACCGTCGCGCTTTTTATTTACATTGTGCTGACGGGCATTCCGCTCAATCAGCTCGCGGCGGCGAAAGACGCGCCGCCCGTCGCCTGGATCGGCGGATTTTTGGGCGCGTTCTTCGTGTCGGTGATGGCGACCGTGGTGCCGCGCATCGGCGTTGCGTTGGCATTCAGTTTGGCGATTGCCGGACAGATGCTCATTTCTCTACTGATTGATTATTTCGGCTGGCTCGGCGTTCCAGAAAAACCGATCAATTTATGGCGCGTTCTCGGCGCGGCGCTGATTACGATTGGCGTGATTTTAATAAGAAAATTTTAAGATTTAATTCATTCGATCATTGATTCATCGGTTCATCGAATTTAAAAATGAATCAATGATCGAATGAATCACTGATGCAATCAATCAATGATTAAATTCATTCTCAACAATCAAACCGTCGAAACCGATTTGCCGAAGGGCGCGACGGCTTTAGATTTCGTTCGCTATCACAAAAATCTCAAGGGAACGAAAATCGGCTGTCGGGAAGGCGATTGCGGCGCCTGCACGATTCTCGTCGGCGAACTCGGCGACGACGATACGGTGAAATACCGCACGCAAACTTCGTGTTTGATGCCGCTTGCCAACGCGCGGGGCAGACACATCGTTACGGTCGAAGGCATCAACCGGACGGACGGCGAATTAACGGAAGTTCAGAAGGCAATGGTTGACGAGTCGGGAACGCAGTGCGGTTTCTGCACGGTCGGTTTCGTGATGTCGCTGACTGGATTTTGCGTTGACGAAACGCCGAAAACCGATGAGTCGGCGATTTCTTCGATTGACGGAAACATCTGTCGCTGCACCGGCTATAAATCAATCGAACGCGCGGCGGCGAGTTTGACTGAAGTTTTGAGCCGGAAAAACGGGCAATCGAGAATTGATTGCGCGATTGAAAAAGGCATCGTTCCCGATTCGTTTGCCGACATCAAAAATCGGCTGGAAATTTTGCGGCGGATGCGCGCCGAAGAGCCTGCCGAAACAGCAGAAAATCCGAAGCCGAGAAACGCGGAAAAGTTCGGCGTTGAAGACGACAGCGACGACGGTTACCCGAAAACACAAATCAAAACCGCGAAGCCTTTCGTCGGCGGCGGCACGGATTTGTATGTGCAGAACCCCGAAGAAATGGTTTACGCTGTTTCGGCGGAAAATCTTTTCAGCGACGCCGATTTAAGATTTATCAACGAAACCGATGAATTCGTCGAAATCGGCGCGTCCGTCGTGGTGACGGATTTGCTCGAATCGGAAATTTTCAAACGGCTTTTTCCGAAACTTTACAAGCATCTCAAACTCGTTTCGTCAACGCCGATTCGCAATATGGCGACCGTTGCCGGAAACTTCGTCAATGCCTCGCCAATCGGCGATATGACGGCGTGGTTTCTAGCACTCGACGCCGCAATTATTTTTAATACGCGGCGCGAAATTCCTCTGCGCGAATTTTATCTCGGCTACAAAACGCTCGCTAAAACCGAAGACGAATTCATCACGGAAATTCGTTTCCGCAGGAACTTTTCGCATTTCAATTTTGAAAAAGTTTCCAAAAGAACTTACCTTGATATTTCTTCGGTCAACACGGCGATTTCTTTAAGAGTTGAAAATGATTTGATAACAGAAGCGCACGTTTCGGCAGGCGGCGTCGCGCCGATTCCTTTGTATCTGCGGCGGACTTCAGAATTTTTGGGCGGCAGGGAAATTTCCGGCGAAACGATTTCCGAAGCGAAC
>CADCUR010000134.1 GCA_902805935.1 uncultured Pyrinomonadaceae bacterium | reverse complement strand
CTGACAGAAATCATTCGGACGATTTTTTGTATTGGGCGTTTGCCGAACTTTGAATTTATAATATCGTAGTAAGCTGTTGATACGTTTCAGAACGATTTATAATTTAACTCTCTCCGAATCCGATGCGCGAACTCTCTTTACAAAATTGCCGGCTTGACGGGCGTTACGACATCCGCGAAACGCTCGGTCAGGGCAGTTACGCGGAAATTTACGTGGCGCGCGACACGGTTGCCGCGCCGAACGCGCCCCACAGCCTCGTCGTCATCAAAGCCTTAAATGTTTTTCTGCAAAACGATTTGGACGCGGATTTGGAACGGACGCTCGTCGAGAATTTTCAGAACGAAGCGTCGGCGCTCGACCGCGTGCGCCATCCGAATATCATCAGCCGCCTCGGTCACGGCTCGGCGCGCGATTTGAACAATACGATTTTTCATTACCTGGTTTTGGAGTATTTGCCGGGCGGCGATTTGGCGAAAGCGTGTCGGGAAAAAAATCTGAATTTAAAACAGGCGTTATTTTATCTCGAACAAGTTTGCGCCGGACTCGGACACGCCCATAAAAACGGCATCATTCACCGCGACATCAAACCGCAAAACCTACTTTTAACTCACGACCGGCAAACCGTGAAAATCGCCGATTTCGGCGTGGCGCGCGTGGCGCAGTCGGACGCGCCGATTACGCGCGTCGGGACGAATATGTATGCGCCGCCCGAACACAGTCCGATGCTCTCGAATGATACGGGAACTTTAACCTTCAAAGAGCTGACGCCCGCTGCCGACATCTATTCGCTGGCAAAATCGGCGTATGTTTTAATTACTGGCGAATCGCCGCGCTTTTTCGCCAATCAGCCGATTACCGAACTTCCCTTCGCGCTACGGAGCGAATCTTGGGCGGGTGATTTGATAAAAGTTTTGAATAAAGCCACGCAGAACGATTCGCGCCGGCGGCAGCAAACGGTCGTCGAATTCTGGCAGGATTTATCCGGCATCAATCGTCACGTCGAAGCGACGAACGGCGAACAGTTGGCGGAAATTCAGACTCGCACGCACGCGCTTCCGCAGGCGCACGTCGCAAAGGGTTACACGCCGCTTGCGCCGCAGCGTCCGCGTTTTAACACTTCGCGCGAATTAAAGTTAAATAATTTGCTTGAAGAAAAGCGCGCGCCGCTCGTCGTGCCGATTACGATGGCAAACGTCAATCAAGCTCCGCCGCCACAGCCGCCGCGGATTTCGGAATCCGAAACTTCGCAAGAGCCGGTAATCGTTTACAAACCGACGAAACGAAAAAACGCTGCTCTGCGCCGCTTGGCTGTGTTCGCGGTTCTCATCGGCATTTTTGCGGGAATTCTTTACGCGACGCATAATTATTTGCGCGGGCGCGACATTCTGCCGGAAATCAGCAATCCATTCAAAAAACCTCTGGGCGTCGCGTTGACCGATATAAATTTGCGCCCGACGGCTGGCATCGAAGGCGAGCCGGTCGGCAAGGTGCCGAAAAATTCCCGCGTGCGGATTGTCAATTCCACAGATAACTGGTATGAAATTGATGTCGTCGAATT
The DNA here is from genome assembly GCA_902805935.1 of uncultured Pyrinomonadaceae bacterium. Taxonomy (GTDB): domain Bacteria; phylum Acidobacteriota; class Blastocatellia; order Pyrinomonadales; family Pyrinomonadaceae. Next base: position 31,633 of record CADCUR010000134.1, on the reverse strand, counting down.
CAGCCGCCCGAAAGAAAATCCGTCGGATGCCGAACACGGCTGGGTGAATAAACGATATATTGATGTTCAAGAATAGTTTCAGGTTTTAGATTTCAAGTTGGAAACGTCTTGACTTGAAACCTGAATATTGAAACTTAAAATTATGAGCGTATTGGATAAAGTTAGAAATTGGATTGACGGCGAAAGCGCGGAAACGGTTTTAGAGGAAGCCGCTCGTAACGCGCAAGTGCAGCCGCGCAGCCGGGCGGAGGCTTTTATTGTCAAAATTGCCAAAGCGGTCGAGGAAGTAATGCAGAACGAACTCGTCCCGCTGCCGCAAGGCACGGCGATTATTCCGACCGAATACGCGATTTTCCTCAGCGAAGCCGACGATAAAGATTGGCAGGGCGTCAAGCGCAAAGGTTTGGAACAAGGGCTGTATCACATCCTTGCGGAACGGGCGAAAGAAATCGCCGGCAAGAGAAAACTGGAAACTCAATCGTTCGCCATCGAGCTGCGCGTTGACGGAACTTTGGAGCAAGGCGATATCCGCGTGCAACATTCCTGGGACGATTCTTCGAGCAATAAGACGAGCATTTTGTCGCGCCCAAAAGAGATGCCGAAACCGGCACCGCATCCAAGCAGTCCGCCGCCCGCGCCGAATTTCGTTCAACACCAATCTTCGAACGCTCATCAGCCGCCGCCGACCGTGCAGCAAATGAATATGCCGCCGATCGAAACGGACGGCGAAGAAATGACGCACGTTCAGAAACGTCAGGCGCCGGAACTTTATCGTCTGGAAATCTGGCGCGAAGGCGTGCGGCAGTCGGTCGTTCCCGTTTTCCAAAACGAAATCAGCATCGGGCGCGGCTCGAAATCAAAGCCGGTTGACATCGCCCTCGAAGGCGACCCGGAGATCAGCCGCCGCCATTTGAGTCTGCACACCGACGGACAGGGAAATTTCTCGCTCACCAGCGAAGGACGCAACCCGGCGATGATTAACAATTACGAACTGCAAACCGGACAGAGAATCCAAGTTTCGGCAGGCGTGCCGATCGCCGTGTGCAGCTATCTTTTAAGAATACAGCCGAGATAGGAAGTGAAAAAGTGAGAAGGTGAAAAAGAAAATTTCTTCTTAAAAAACATTCCCATCTACACGCGAACTTTTTCACTCTTTTACTCTTTCACTCTTTCACTTTATGAGTTATCAAGTCATCGCCCGCAAATGGCGACCGCAAACATTTGAAGAAGTTACCGGGCAAGAAGCGATCACCCGGACACTGCGAAACGCCGTCGAACACGACCGGCTGCATCACGCCTATTTATTTAGCGGCGCGCGCGGCGTCGGCAAAACGACGACCGCCCGCTTGCTTGCCAAAGCGTTAAATTGTCACAAAACCGAGAAACCCAATCCGCAGCCGTGTGCCCCGTCTGATGAGGCGGCGTGCGTCTCGTGCGTGGAAATCGCCGAAAGCCGTTCGATTGACGTTCTGGAATTCGACGCGGCTTCGCACACTGGCGTTGACGACATCCGCGAGATAATTTTAGAAGGCATCAACATCAATCCGGCGCGCGACCGCTACAAAGTTTTCATCGTTGACGAAGTTCATATGCTGTCGAATTCTTCGTTCAACGCGCTTCTGAAAACGCTCGAAGAGCCGCCGCCGCGCGTCGCTTTTATAATGGCGACGACGGAACTGCATAAAGTCCCGGACACGATTTTGTCGCGCTGTCAGGAATTCGAGTTTCGCACGATACCGACGCAAAAAATCTACGAGCGTTTGAAAATCATCAGCGAGGCGGAAAAAATAAACGTGACGGTTGACGCGCTGCGCGAAATTGCGCGTTCCGGCGAAGGCTCGATGCGCGACGCGCAATCGAACTTCGACCAGGTAATCAGCTTTTCCGGCGAACGCATCGAAAGCAAGGACGTAGTGACCGCGCTCGGCTTGGCGGGTTCGGAGATGCTGACCAAAACCGTTAAAGCAATTGCCGCGAACAAACCCGCCGAAGTTTTGAATGTCGTTGACGATTTAATCGGGCGCGGACAGGATTTGCGAAATTTCTCGCGCGATTTGTTATCGTTTTTTCGTGATTTGCTGATTTTTAAAATGGCGGGCGAAGCCGAACATCTGCTCGACACGGCGGTTTTGAGCCGCGACGAGTTGCGAGAGAATTCCGCGCCGTTTTCCGAAAGCGATTTAATCAGATTTTTCAATTCGCTGTCAGAGACCGAAAGCAAACTGCGCGAAGCGACCCAGCCGCGCTACGTTTTGGAAATCGGTTTAGTGAAACTCGTCGAGATGCGCCGCATCGCGCCGATTGAGAAAATTTTAGAACGGCTGGCGAAACTTGAAAACGCTTTAGCGAACGGAAATTTTCAGACGGAAAATACGGTTCAAGAAAAACCTGACGAAAAGGTCGCAGAAAAAAAAACTCTAACGGTTGAGTTTCCGCTCGAAGACGTTCCGTTTCCGGTTTCGAGGAGCGCAATTTCCGCTGTCGAAACGAAAAATCCGTATGGAACGGCTAACGAAAAAGTCGAGCAGATTAACGAAAAAGTCGAGCAAATTTACGATGATGGAACCTCGAATCGTTCAAACGATCCAGTTTCAGAAACAATCGTTGAACTTCAATCTCGTCGAACGGAATCGTCCTTTGCTGAGATTCCGCCAGTTTCGGCAATTCAGTCAGAATCGAGTTCTCAAACGCCTTCGCTGACATTCGCCGAAAACGCTGCCCGAATCATCGAATCAATGCCGATAAAACTGCCGCCGATTTCGTCCGAAGAACTCGAACACATCGAAGACGCGTGGCTCGACGATGCGTTCGAAAGACGTTTGCAGCAGCTCGGCGATGATTTGCGACCGATTAAAAACGCCGCAAAATTCGTCGAGCTGTTGCTCGGCGAAAATCAACCAAACAGTTTCACGGCAAAAGTTGAAACCAACGGCAGCGGCGCGGCGACGGCTTTCGCGCCCGCCAAAAATAAACCGAATTTCGTCATTCCTAACTTTAATGAGGAGGAAGAATCCACGGAAATTCCCGTCTTGCCGGAAAATCCGACCGAAGAGGAAATGTGGCATTACGCCCAAAATCATCCGCTCGTCAAAAAGGCTCTCAGAATTTTTCGCGGGAAAATCGTCGAAGTAAAAAAAGTGGCGAGTGAAGGATGAGAAATTAAACCAGTAAATTATGAAACTCAAATAATTACTTTTCAGTTCTCATTTTTTCGCCGCAGACTGAAATTTTACGGAACTTAAAAATAAACTCCACGTATAGAACTTCGGAGGTAATTTTTTAATATGCGAGAACCTTGGATAGCAGGTATTTTAAGTCTTTTAATTCCCGGTGTTGGACAAATTTATAACGGTAGAATTATTATCGGCGTAATTTGGCTGCTCGTAACGGGTGTATCGTGGATTGGCTCGGTCGGCACGTTGGGCTGGGTTATTCATTTAATCTGCGCCTGGTGCGCTTACAGTTACGCCAAAGACAATCCGATTAGAAATTAACGCTCCTCTATTCATACAATCCTCCTTTACGCCCGACGCCGCGCGGCATCGGGCTTTTTGTTTTTCAATCGCTCGAAATTAACGTAAGATAAATGTAAGATGTCAGCCGGCGATTTTTTGCTAGAACAAAACTTCCGGCATCTTTCTGTTTCGTATGGTCAAAGAAGGAATTCCTTTTGTTTTGATTCCGTTTGTGATTGCCTTAATCTTCGCATTCTTCCAAATTTGGAGCGGCGTCGCGCTGTTCGTCGGATTGGCGCTTTTTATGGCGTTTTTTTTCCGCGACCCACGGCGGACGATTCCGACCGAAGCGGACATTATCGTCTCCGCCGCCGACGGCAAAGTAACGCGCGTCGAGGATAGAGAAGACGGTAAATTCGTCAGCGTTTTTCTGTCGCCGGTTGACGTGCATATCAACCGCGCCCCGATTGCCGGTCGAGTCGTCAAGGTCGAGCAGTTTCAAGGAAAAAAAGCTCCGGCGACGAGCAACGAAGCGAGCCAGACGAACGAGCGCAACGCGATGACGATTGAGGGCGAAAAAATGACGGTCGTCTGCACGCAAATCGTCGGCATTTTGGCGCGACGCATTGTTTGCTGGAGCAAAGCGGGTGACAGTCTGGCGCTCGGAGAAAAATACGGATTGATAAAATTCGGGTCACGCACCGATTTGCTGATGCCGAAGAATGTCGAAATTTTCGTCAAAGTCGGCGACCGCGTGGTCGGCGGCGAAACGATTATTGGGAGACTTTTAAATAGTTAGATGGAAGATTCTGACGCAAAGGCGCAGAGACGCAGAGGCGCAAAGTTTTCTATTACAATTTATTAAATCTTTGCGCCCTTGCCCTTTGCATCTTTGCGTTAAAAATAATTCTGATGGAAACCGAAGAAACCAGACCGCCGCATCGCGGCTTAAAAAAAGGTTTATACCTGATTCCGACGGCGTTTACGGCGGCGAACATCGCAATGGGATTTCTGACGGTTTTGTCTTCCGTGCGGGCGTTTCAACTCGTTGCAGTCAGCCCCGAACAAGCCGCCGTTTATTTCAAATACGCTGCGGTAGGAGTTGTTTTCGCTATCATCTTTGACACTTTAGACGGGCGCGTCGCTAGGATGACGCGCACGGCAACGGAAATCGGCGTGCAGCTCGATTCGCTGGCGGACGTTTTGACGTTCGGCATCGCGCCGACGGTTTTGATGTATGCCTGGGCAATCGGCGCGACGTTCGGCGAATCAACCGCCTTGCACAATTTCGGCGTGTTCGTGCTGTTTATGTATCTGATGTGCGGCACTTTTCGTCTTGCCAGATTTAATCTGCAGGGAACGCGCCCACGCGTTTTGAGCGAAGGTACGCCGAAAATTGATAAAAAGAATTTCGTCGGTCTGCCGATTCCACCCGCCGCCGGTCTGCTCGCTTCAATCGTTTATCTGCATCCGCTTCCGCTTAATGTTTTTGAGGAAAATCTTTCGCACCTTTACACGGTCTTGATGATTACTTTGATGGTCGTTTTGGGGCTGCTGATGGTCAGCACGATTCGCTACACGAGTTTCAAAACCGTCGGCAAAGGCAGGCAAAGCGTTTATTTGCTTCTTCTCGTGGCGGCGCTGGGAATGCTCACCTGGCTGTTCCCGCAATATATGCTTTTCGCCATCGCAGCAACTTACGTCGCGCACGGCGTCGTTTGGTATTTAATTAGTTTTTTCCGCCCGCGAAAGAGACCTGTTGAGGCTAGTGAAACAAATTTGTAATTTGAGCGGCGAGGACTGACTTCTAATTAAATAATCGAAAATCAATCCGCCGCTCGTTCAATCTTTCTCACTCGTCGTCCCTTCTCAATCGGCGTCACACTCGCCGAACGGCTTTTTCCACGGCTGCTGCGACGCGGCTCAACCTCGCGGCTGTCGTCGGGAAATTTATTACCGCTGGCGACGACCAGCGACACGAGCGTCAAAAATAAAATTGAAATCGCCGTCGTGTGCAGCACGAAGTCGAAAAGGCTGTGAACGAGAATCGCAAAGCAGCCCGCGAGCGCGCCGACGCACACGCCGCGCCGAAACGTATTCGACGTTTTCGCGTTTTCCGCGCCGGTGCGGAAAAGTCGGTAAACAAAAAACGCGCCGATGATTAAACCGACGATTCCAGCGTTAGCTAAAACTTCCAGATAATCGTTGTGCGCCTGCTCGACGCGCTCCAATCCGTTTAAGGAATCGAACTGCGTGTAAGCCGCGCCAAACGCGCCGAGTCCCGCGCCGAACGGCAAATTATTTGTAATTATCTGAAGCGTAACGCCCCAGATGTGAAATCGGCTGGTCGAAAAATCCTGCGATTTTGCCGTCTCCGCCAGTCTGGTCAAAGAAGACTCGCCGCCGATTAAAATCGAGCCGACGACGATGGTCGCAATGAGCAAAACCGCCAAACCAATTTTTAGTGCAAACTGATTATAGTTTTTCGTTTTGGTCGTCAGAATCACGAGAAAAACGACTGCCGCCAGCAACGAGACGAGTCCGCCGCGCGAACCGCTTAAGACGAGCGCGATGCCCATCAAAGCGATTGCCGTAATGTATAGCAGCCGCCGGTCTTTGCCGATTGCGCCCGTGAACATCAAACCGAGCGGCAAACACAAAGTCATTTCCATATACGCGGCGAAATTGTGCCGGTTGACGAACGAACCGAACGGGTTGGCGTATGGCACTTCGTATATGCCGTAGATTTTATTCGGGCTGAGAACCGCTTGCAGAATGGCGAAAAATGCGAAAACAAATCCGAAGACGGTGACGACGGCAACGATTTTTCTCAGCCGTTTCGCGCTGTCAACGAACGTCAGAAACGCGGCGAAAAATATCAGGAGCGCGAAAAAATGAATCGCGACGATTTTCGTCCAAAACGGTTCGAGCGAGATGGTGCGCGGAATGCCCGTTACGCCGCCCGTTTCGGCGAGACTCCCAAACGGAATAATTTGAAAAATTCCGTATAAAATGACGGCGACGATCGGAAGTTGCAAAAGGCTCTTATTAAAACGCAGCACGCCGCTCGCAAAAGCGTCCGCCGCCCACAACAGAACGACGACGACGACGACGATATAAAAAACGGCAATCGTCGGCTGATGCACCGTGCCGTAGGCGAGAGCCGTCAGAACCACGGTCGCGCACAGTATAAAAAATAAAATTTTGCTCGCCCAGGTTGTTTCTATTTCACTGACCATCAATAAATTTACGAAACCTTTTCATTTGAATTACTTTAGTTTTTCCAACTTAAAATCGTCATACCAGAACGTGCCGAAAATTGGGCAATTCGCTCCGCAGAAGGCTCGGACGGTGCGAAGTCCGACGGCTTCGGCATTCGCGGGAGCGGTGAATTCTAATTTCATTTGCCGCCAATCGCTGGTTCCAGTCGGAAACGCTTCGCTGGTCACGATGGTTTTATCGTCGCCCGCATTATAAATTTCGAGCGCTGGCGTTCCGCCGCTTTTCAAGTTTTCCGTGCGCAGCCAAAACGTCAAACGGTAATTCGCCGACGGCTCGACGACGACGTATTGATAAAGACTGTATAAAGTTGGCTCGCTGTAGCCGTTAAACGAAACGCGCAAGCTGCGGCTGCCCTCGCGTTTTTGCGTCGGGTCGAGTTTGAAATCAACTTTTTCTATGGGAGCGCGCCGCCAGCCGAAATACGTTTCCTTGATGTCGCCAATCGGATTTTCAAAACCGCCGTTTTGTATCGTCTCGGCGCGGGCTTCGGGTTCGATGCCGAGTCCGCGAACGAATTCCTGCGATTGGCGAAAAATGCGTTTCTCGTAAAACGCCTGCGCGATAACGCGCGCAATCACGTCGTTTGCGGCTTTTTCGTCTTCGGACAGCGTGTTCCAGACGCGCAGTGAATCGGCGGCGCGTTCTTTTGAAGCGTAAAACTTGGCTAAACCGGCTCTGACCGACGGTGCGTTGCCGGCGATTTCTTCGAGCCGCGCGGTGTCCTTTTCATAATAATCCCAGGCGATGGAAAAAACCTGATCACGATAGACGGAATTGGTCGAAGCGGTTTTTTTTAATTCGGCAAAGGCTTCCTCGCTGCGGTTTTGACGCAGGTAAAAATTGCCGAGCTGCCAGTGTGGGTATGTGTAATTCGGCGCGATTTCGACGGCGCGAAGAAAGGCTCGCTCTGCCGCTTCGTATTCTTCCGCCTGCTCGCGTGCGCGTCCGAATTCGACCCACCAGCGGTAATCGTGCGGCGCAAGTCGGGCGACTTGTTCAAAATCCTTCGCCGTCGCAGCGATGGCTTCGGGCGTGAAGATGTTTTTTTTGGTGCTGGCAGCCAGCCAGTTGGTCATCGGGTCGTTCGGCGAAAAATTCAGGGCAAGCGCGGCAGCTTCCTTGGCGCCCGGCTCGTTCGGCGCGGTCAGTTCCGCCAACATATTGCCGAGCTGCCAGCGCACCGCGAACCAGCCGAAGAGCAATGCAATGATAATCAACGCAAACAAACCGGCGCGAACCGACAGCGTGCGGGCGTCCAAAATTCCAATTTGTTGAAGATTTTTTTTAGACACAATATCAGACACAATAAAAGGTTTTGTTAAACTGAATTTCAACCGTAAAATTCAGCGATTTTTGCCACGACGAACGCTTGTTGTTCGACGGTCAATTCCGGGTAAACAGGCAGCGCGAGCGTTTCGCGCGACGCTTTTAGGCTTTCGGGAAAATCATTTTCCCCGTAACCAAGATACGCAAAACATTCCTGTAGATGAAGCGAGACCGGATAATAAATGTCCGTCCCGATTTCGTTTTCGGTTAAGAAATTCCGCAGTTCGTCGCGCTTACTCGGCACGACGCGAATCACGAATTGATTGTAAATATGCCTGACATTTTCGCGCTCGAACGGAAGCGTTATTACTTCGGTCAAACCGGCATCGGTAAAAAGTCGGCGGTAATTATCCGCGTTTCGCTGCCGCTTTTGCGTCCACGCGTCGAGGTGCGGCAGTTTGACGCGCAGAATCGCCGCCTGCATCGCGTCGAGCCGTGAATTTAATCCGACCCATTTGTGATAATAACGCTCGAATGAACCGTGAACGCGCAGGGCGAATAGTTTCTTCGCCAACGCTTCGTCGGCGGTCGTCATAAACCCTGCATCGCCCATCGCGCCGAGATTTTTCGACGGATAAAAACTGAAACAGCCAACGGCGCTCATCGCTCCGGCGCGCTTTTTTCCGTCTTCGGCGCCGATAGCCTGCGCCGCATCTTCGACCAGCGGAACAGAGTATTTCTCGCTAATTTTTACGAGTTCGTCCATTGCCGCGCATTGCCCGTAAAGATGCACCGGCTGAATCGCTTTCGTTTTTTCAGTTATCTTCGCCTCGATTTGCGACGCGTCCAGATTATAAGTCTGCGGGTCAATGTCAACGAATACGGGCTTTGCTCCCAATCGCGTAATTGAACTCGCCGTCGCAAAAAAACTATACGGCGTCGTAATAACTTCGTCCCCGTTTGAAACATCTAAAGCCATCAACGCAAGCAACAGCGCGTCTGTTCCCGAGGCGCAGCCGATTGCGTATTCAGTGCCGCAGTATTCGGCGAGTTCGTTCTCTAATTCTGTAACTTCCGCGCCCAGAATAAATCCATTGGAATCGAGAACTTTTTTGATTGCTCCGTCAATCTCCGGTCGCAGCGCATCGTTTTGAATTTTTAAGTCGAGTAAAGGAACTTTCATTTGCGTTAGGTGTTCGATCTTCGTAAAAACAAAATCGAAGACCAAAAACCAAATTTAATTTTAACGGAACATTTTGAAATTTGCATTTTGCGCCATTCTTTTTTAGCTTAGTTGCAATGCTTTCCGACAAACAAAAACGTGCGGACGAAATTATCGAACGATTAAAAAAAGAATACCCGGAGGCGAACATCGCTCTGGTTCACGCAAATGCTTTCGAGCTGCTCGTCGCCACGATTCTTTCGGCGCAATGCACCGATGAGCGCGTGAACATCGTAACGGCAAGTCTGTTTCGCAAATATCGAAAACCGCAAGATTACCTGGACGTTTCACGGGAAGAACTCGAACAAGATATTCGCCCGACCGGATTTTACCGCAATAAAGCGAAAAGCATTCAAGGCGCGTCGCAAAAAATAATTGAAGATTTCGGCGGCGAAATACCGGCGACGATGGACGAGCTTTTAACCTTAAACGGCGTGGCGCGAAAAACCGCCAACGTGGTTTTGGGAAACGCTTTCGGTATTGCTTCGGGCGTAGTCGTGGACACGCACGTTTCGCGCCTGTCGCAAAGATTGGGTTTAACGGAAAACGTCGTCGCGGAAAAGATTGAAAAGGATTTGCAGGAACTCGTGCCGGAAACGGATTGGATAATGTTTCCGCACTGGCTGATCGCTCACGGACGAAAAATCTGCCAAGCTAGAAAACCGAAATGCGAGATTTGTATTTTAGAAAACGTTTGTCCGAAAATCGGCGTTATTGTCCGTTAAAAATTTTCCGAAAATCAACTTTAATTTCTTCGCTTTCAACCGCCTGATTGTGAAAAAGTTTTTCGCCGTCGGCAGTAGTTACAAAAATTGAATTGGTAAAAGGCTCGATTGTCCAAACCGCTTTTATTCCGAACGAAATCAGCATTCTTGCCTTCTCGATTAAGTCTTGAATATTTTGACTCGCCGAAATAACTTCAATCGCCAAAATCGGCATTTCGGGAAACCTGACGTAATCACGCAAAAAATTCGGTTTGATTATTTGCGCCGGATAAACACAGATGTCGGGCGTGATGCCTTTTTCGATATCGAGCGTCAGTTCGGGCAAAGCGTCAATCGCGTCGTTCTCGAAAAGCTGGCGCAAAATTCGATTACAAATGTAACTGTGATTAAACGAAGGCATTTCCCTTTCCTCTGTTTGTTCTTCGGTGATTTCTTCGACTTCCGCTAACATCATTTTGCCACCTCGATTTGCTCACATTTTAGCACAAATTTTAAAATTCAATTCCCTGCTGCGCGTATATGCCGGCATTAAACGGATGCTTGATTTCCTTCATTTCGGTCACCAAATCCGCCGCGTCAATCAACTCTTGCGGCGCGTTTCGTCCGGTTAAAACGATGTGCAAATGCGGCTGTTTTTCCCGAACGGATTTTATCTCGCTGATAACTTCTTCGAGCGGCAAAAATTTGTAATCAAGCACATAGACGAGTTCGTCAAAAACGAGCAAATCGTATTCTTCCGAGCGCATTTTCTCGACGCACAAAGCCCACGTCTCGCGCGAAGTTTTTACGTCTTGTTCCGGGTTGTTCGTGTCCCACGTAAAACCGTCGCCCATCGTATGAACTTCGATTCCCAATGCTTCCGCCGATTCGTGTTCGCCGTAGCGGTCGGTTTTCGATTTCATAAACTGAATCATACAGCAGTTCATTCCGCGCCCGGCGGCACGCATCATCAAACCGAGCGCGCACGTCGTTTTGCCTTTGCCGTCGCCGGTGTTGACCATCAGTAAACCTTTCGTGTTTTCTCGGTAACCTTCGCGCCGCCATTTGTAGCGTTTTTCTTTACTCATAAATTAAAAGTGAAAAGGGTTAAAAGTGAAAAGTGAAAAAGTTTGCTAAATGTCTTACTGAAGGCTATTTCATTTTCTCACTTTTAACCTTTTTCACTCTTTCACATTTTCACTTTTCTTCGCCGTCGTGCAATTTTTCGACCGCTTCGGTTAATGCTGCGACGATTTCCGTTTCGCGCGCATCCCAATCGCCTTCGACGCGGCAGCCCGCCGCGTTTTTGTGTCCGCCGCCGCCGAATTTCTCGGCGACGCGCGCGACGTTGATGTTGTCTTTCGAGCGCAGGCTGACGCGGTAAGTGTTCGGCTCCACTTCGCGCATATAAACGACGGCTTCGACTTCTCTGGCGGCGAGCGGAATGTTGACGAAACCGTTATTGTCGCCATCAACCGCCCTGGCGTTTTCAGACATTTCCAAAGTTTGCCGCAGCCAGGCGATATTGCCCGCCTCATTGCGCCGGACGGTCGCCAGAACTTGCCGCATCAATTCGATTCGGCTCCACGGATACGAATTATAGACGGCTTCGGAAATCTGCGCGGGTTTAACGCCGACTTTGATAAGTTCCGAGGCGACTTTTAAGGTTCGTTCGGTAGTGTTCGGAAAATGAAACGAGCCGGTGTCGGTGACGAGAGCGAGATAAACGCATTCGGCGATTTCTTTGGTGATGCGTCCGCCGATGGCTTTGCAGAGATTGTAAATCATCTCGCCGACTGCTGAAGCCGTTTGATCAATCCAATTGATTGTTCCAAAATGTTCGCTCGTCGCGTGATGGTCTATGTTGACGGTTAGTTGATTTTCTAAGCCTCTGATGCCTGGACGAGTAATGTCGGAACATTCAATGACGAAAATCGCGTCGTATTTGCCGTTGACTTCCGCGACTTTTTTTATTTCGTCTGCACCGGGAAGCTGCGCGTAGGAGACGGGAATTTCATCGCGCAAAACGACTTCCGCCGATTTGCCCAAAGAACGCAGTAGCCAGCACAACCCGAGCGACGAACCGACTCCGTCACCGTCCGGTCGAACGTGCGTTGTTATCGCAAAACTACTCTTATTTTCAATTAACTCAACTACTTGACTTAACACTGATTGTAAGGGATGAAGGATGAAGGATAAGGGATGAATAAAACAAAAAACCTATCTTAATCATCCTTCATCCTTCATCCTTCATCCCTTTTCTCCTCTAAAAATTCACCCCTTTGCGTTAATCCCTGAATAACTTCTTCGACGCGGGCGGCGTTTTCCTCAGCCGTGTCGCGCACGAAATTGAGGTGCGGCGCGTGACGCAAATCTAAACTGAGCGCGACTTGCTGGCGGACGAAAGTCGCGGCGTTCTGCAACGCTTTGAGCGCTTCCTTGATTTCGTTTTCATCGCCTTGAACAGTGACGTAAACTTTTGCGTCGCGCAGATTATCCGAGACGCGAACATCGGTGACGGTGACGGTCAAAAGTCGCGGGTCGTCGAGTTCGTATCCGACTATTTCGGTAATTTCTTCGCGCAGAACTTCTGCTAATCTTTCGGGTCTTCTCATTACTTTAAGGGATGAAGGATGAAAGATGAACAAAATTGTATGTTTACGTTTTATTCATCTCTCATCCTTCATCCTTTTTATAATTCCGTCGCCGCGATTCGTTCGATCACAAACGCCTCGATTTCGTCGTCAATTTTGATGTCGTTGAAATTGACCAGACTGATTCCGCATTCAAAACCCTGACGGACTTCGTTGGTGTCTTCCTTGAAGCGTTTGAGCGATAAAATATCGCCCGTCCAAGCGACCACGCCGTCGCGGATGATGCGGGCTTTCGCCTGTCGGCGAATTAAGCCTTCGGTGACGCGGCAGCCGGCAATCGTGCCGACTTTGGAAACTTTGAAAGTTTCCTGAACGACGGCTTTGCCGAGAATGTTTTCGCGTTCAATCGCGTCGAGCATGCCGATCATCGCCGCACGTATTTCCTCTTCGACTTTGTAGATAATCGAATGCAGGCGAATATCAACTTCTTCGGCTTTGGCAACGTCCGCCGCGCGGTGTTCGGGGCGCACGTTGAAACCGATGATGACGACCGCCATCGAAGTGTCGTCGGCTTGCGTTGCGGACGCGAGCAGCACGTCGGATTCGGTAATTGCGCCGACGCCCGAACGAATGACGCGGACTTTGACTTTTTCAGTCGAAAGTTTTTCGAGCGTCGAACGCAGAACTTCGACCGAACCCTGCACGTCGGCTTTTAAGATGACAAGCAGTTCCTTGATTTCGGCGAGTCCGAGCGATTCGATGCCGCGTTTCGTCGTCTTGAGCATCGCCAATTGACGGGCTTGCATCTGCCGTTGACCGGCGATTGAGACGGCTTTGTCAATATCGGAAACGGCTTGAAACGTATCGCCCGCCTGCGGAACGCCCTGCAAACCTAAAACTTCGACTGGCGTGGCGGGCGGCGCTTCGGTAATGATTTCGCCTCTATCGGAAAACATCGCCCGGACTTTTCCGTAAAAATTTCCGACGATAAACGGGTCGCCGACGCGCAGCGTTCCCTGCTGAACCAAAACCGTGGCGACCGCGCCGCGTCCTTTGTCGAGCTTCGCTTCAAGAACCACGCCCGAAGCGCGCCTGGTCGGACTCGCCTTCAAGTCCAAAATATCGGCGGACAGCAAAACCGTTTCGAGCAGCGTGTCGAGATTTTGATGCTGTTTGGCGGAAACCGCTACCATTTCCGTTTCGCCGCCCCATTCAATCGGCTGCAAACCGAGACCGGCGAGACCTTGTTTCACCCGGTCGGCGTTCGCGTCCGGCTTGTCAATCTTGTTGATGGCGACGATAATCGGCACGCCCGCCGCTTTAGAGTGTTCGACGGCTTCGACGGTTTGCGGCATCACGCCGTCGTCGGCGGCGACGACGAGAATCACCACGTCGGTCGCTTTCGCGCCGCGCGCCCGCATCATCGTAAAGGCTTCGTGTCCGGGCGTGTCGAGGAAAACGACGCGCCGCAGTTCGTCTTTATTGTCGGGATTCGGAACGAAAACCGAATACGCGCCGATGTGCTGCGTGATTCCGCCGGCTTCGCCTTCCGCCACATTGTCCGAACGAATCGCGTCGAGCAAAGAAGTTTTTCCGTGGTCAACGTGACCCATCACGGTTACGACCGGCGGACGCGAAACTTCCACGTCGTCGGCGTCAGACGCAATGAGTTCCTCGAATTCCTGCTCGATGACCATTTCTTCAAACGGCACGAAGCTCACGTTATAACCATAAGTCTTACCGAGTTCCTTCGCCATATTTTCGCCGATCGGATTGTTGAGCGTGGCGAAAATTCCGCGTTTGACAAGAAGCTGCACGATGTCGCGCGGCGTGACGCCGAGGGCTTCGGAAAATTCACGGATGGTTGCGCCCTCAATCAAGCGAACGGATTTCAGATTACCGCTGTCAACTTTTCCGACCTGCGCGAGCAATCGTTCTTCGATGGAAAGCGGACGCGGCGCGGCGAATTCTTGTTCGGCAAATCTACCGCCTTTTTCACCGAATTGCTTGCCGCCTTTTTTACCGCCGCGTCCGCCCGGTTTGCGAGCCGCGCCCTGCGGTGTGTAAGTCATCTGCGGTGTAGAAGTTTCGCCCTCGGTGCGGCGCAATTCGGGAACGCGACCGCCTCCTCCGCGTCCTACATCGCGGCGAGCCTCGGCGCGTCTCGGCTTTTCCTTTTTCTCTTCTTTGTCTGTCTTTAATTTGCCGCTTTTCGTTTGCGCTTCGGCAACGACGCGCTCGCCCGGTTTAAATCCGGCTTTGAGCGCATCCTTTGTCAATGTCAGTTGCTTAAATTGAGTTCCCGTCGGACGCAAAACACGTGTCGTCGTTTTCGGGGATTCCGGTTCTGCGGCTTTTTCCGAAGTTTCGTTCGTCTCGACTGGTTCCGCAACTGCTTCGACCTCGCGCGGCGTTTCGGTCGGCGCTGCTTCTACGGTTTCTGCTATAACGGGCGCAACCGTTTCCGCTTCGACCGACGGCGCCTCCTGCGGCTCTGTCGCAACTCGTTTTTTTAATTCTTTAATCTGCCGGGCGGGTTTCGCCATTTCATCTGCAACAACTGGCAGCTCAACGATTTTTGCGGGTTGTTCCGATGTTTCCGCTTCAGGAATTTCACGCAGCGCGGTTTCGGGTTCTTGGATTTCCGCCTCAACCGCCGGTTCAGCCTTCGGCGCGAATTCTTTTTTGATAACTTTAATCGCCCGTTTCGGCGCGACTTCGGTTTTCGGAAAATACTTGTTGCGAATTTTTTCCGCCAACTCTTTGCTGACGGAATTGGAAGGCACGGACACATCCGCGCCCTCACGCCGTAATTCTTCAATCACGCGCTTGGTGTCTTGTTTGAGGTCTTTGGCTAAATCGTATATCCGAACTGATGTTCCCACTGCCATATTTTATTTTTTGTTTTTTCATGCTAATTCCGCGTTAATATCTGACACAAAATTAGTCTTGTTTTACCGAGCAGACATTTCATTTTCATAACAAATTTATCTGCTTACTCTTTGGCGGTTGAATTTTCCGCGTCCTCTTCCGAAGCAACTTCGGCATTCTCAATGTTTGAATTTTCCGTTGGCGTTTCGCCTTCCGCCGTTTTTTCTGCTGGCGCAACGCTCGTATCCGTCGTCTCGTCCGAAGTTTCTGCGGTCGCAGTTGTTTCTTCGGCAGTCTCGATTGTTTCAGTTGCAGTTTCCGTGGCGTTCGTCGTCTCCGCCGCTTCATCGCCTGCTCCGGCTTGAGCGTTTCGCGCCTCGACAATCGCCTTCGCCGCGCCGATGATTTTTTCGGCTTCGTCAAGACTCAAATCGAGAATATCAACTAAATCATCAACCGATGTCGCCGCCAAAGCCTCGACATCGGCGATACCTTTTTCCTTCAAATTCTCCGCTTGAGCGGCGGTCACGCCTTCGAGAGCGGTAATCGGGACGGCTTCGCCCGAAGCCATCATTTTGCCCATCTGTTGCGCGATTTCTTTCTTCAAAAGTTCTTCGCTTACGATGTCAATATCCCAGCCGACAAGTCTCGTCGCTAAACGAACGTTCTGACCGCGTTTGCCGATTGCTAATGAAAGCTGGTCTTCGTTGACGATGACTTCCATCTTGCGATTGTTGATGTCGGTGATTCGCACCTGCGAAACCTTCGCCGGACTCAGAGCATTCGCGGCAAAAACTGAAGGTTCGTCTGACCATTCGATAATGTCAATTTTTTCGCCGCGCAATTCTTTGATGATTGATTGGACGCGCGAGCCTTTCATACCGACGCACGCGCCGACCGGATCAACGTCTTTTTCGTTTGACGCGACGGCGATTTTCGCGCGGTCGCCTGGTTCGCGCACGGCTGATTTAATCACTACTGTATCGTCGTAAATTTCCGGAACTTCCATTTCAAAAAGCCGTTTGAGCAAGGCGGCGGAAGCGCGCGAAACTTTAATTTGCTGACCTTTTAAATCTTTGGAAACGTCTTCGATAACAACTCGGATGCGCTCGCCCTGATTCCAGGTTTCGTTTCTGGCTTGTTCGGGCTTCGGTAAAATCGCTTCGAGATTATTGCCCAAATCCACGATCATATCGCCGCGCTCAAATCGTTTCACCGTGCCGTTGACGAGCGTTCCGATTTTGTCCACGTATTCTTCATAAACTTTTTCACGAATCGCTTCGCGGACTTTCTGCACCAGAATCTGTTTGGCGGTTTGCGCTGCAATGCGTCCGAGTTCTTCGGTCGGCAGCGGAATAAGCAGCATATCGCCGAGTTCGACTTCATCTCCCGCCAACTCCTGCGCTTCGACCAGAGACAGTTCGCTCGACGGATTTTCGACTTCGGCGACGACTTCCTTCTGCGCCGAGATTTCGATTGTGCCGTCCTCTATATTCCAGTCAACCTGAATGCTGTCGCCGGTTTTGTCATGCGTTTTGAATTGTTTCCGCGCCGCCGCTTTGACGGCTTCCTTCATCGCTTCGATGACCAAATCGCGGTCAATTCCCTGCTCGCTGACTAATGCTTCGATACTTTGTCCGATGGATGTCATAAACTTGTTAATAGTTAATGGTTGATAGTTAATGGCAGCTGTTTCAATTAGCCATTATCTATCAACAATTAACTTTTATTTCTTCTTAATTCTTCTTCTAAATCAATTTCCAAATTCGCTTTAGCGACCGCGCTATACGGAAAACGAACAGTTCCTCGGGTTTTATCTTCAAAAATTATTTCGTCGTTTTCGATGCTGCCGATGCGTCCGCGAAAATTTTTTTGTCCGTCAATCGGCGTGTTTGTTTTGACCTTCGCCAAACTGCCGGAGAATTTCGCAAAATCATTCAAACTGTAAAGCTCGCGTTCCAAACCCGGAGATGAAACTTCCAATAGATAATTCCCTGGAATGAAATCCTCGGCGTCTAAAATTGCATCGAGCTTGCGGCTCAGCGTCGAGCAATCGTCAAGTGTTACGCCGCCTGGTTTATCAATGAAAACTCGAACCGTTAAACTTTTGCTCGCGCCGACAATCTGCGCGTGGACGAGTTCCAAATCGTTTTCCAGCGCCGCGCGAGCCGCAATCTCTCGTATCCGTTCGTCAATCAACTGTTTCATCAAAACTGTCTTTCGCCCAAAATAAAAAGTGGGCGCGAAACCCACCGAGAACGTCCCCACGTTTCGCGGAAACGAATATCATACACGAACCGAAAAGATGTTGGCAAGCGAAATTGTTCGATGCCCGTTTTCAGGTTAGCGATTGCCGCGTTTATTTCATTTACCTACTTTTTCGATTTGTCAGAATTATGATTCAAACAAGCGCGTTATCAATTCTCGATAAATTTTCAAATCTCAAAAAATTATTCGTTGCCGCCAGTGAAAAACATTCACCAAATCTTTTTGTTAGCGCTCTATCCGCGAAGCATCGCTGAAATATTTTCAGCTCTCAAACTCTTTAAACATTGTATAAACAGGGTCTCACCGAATGTCTTTCAAAATGTTATTTTTTTGAATTATTAAACTTTCAAAAATTATCTCAATTATGGTATAAAAATAAACAATCATTAGGTTTAATAAATTTACAAAGCCTAATGAAACTTTACTTTTGATTTTTTACAATGTTTTGCGCAAATTTATTGACAGCAAGTAGCAATTCGTGTAAAAGTTTCAAAGGTTTGATTTTTTGAAATTATTGATTCAACGCGATACACGAGGAGAAATATGAATAGCAAATTATTGATTCGGAAGGCACTTTCGATGTGCTTGGTCGTTGCGACAATTGCAACTTACTCGATGGTTACTTTGGCAAGCTCGGAAAAAGTTGTCGGAGAACTATTTATTTCAGGCAAGAATTTAAGCGGTGAAACCGCATTTGTAAAAGTTAACGGTGAAGCGGCTCAGAACGGTCGCGCAGTATTTTCATCAAGCACTATTGTTACCCCGAATAATGCCGGCGCAGTTATTAATCTCGGCAAAATCGGTAAAATCGAACTCGCCCCTGCCACGACCTTGGGTTTAACATTTAATGAGAACGGCATCAGCGGCGACTTGCTCGCTGGACGAGTGACGGTTTTGAGCGCTTCGGATAAAGTTAACATCAAAACGCTCGATGGAGTTGTGAGTCTGAATGCCGGCGAATCGGCGGCGACGACCGGAAAAGCTCAGGATGATGACGATGAGGTCAGCGACGGCGGCAGCGCCTGGGTTGTATGGGCGTTGGTTCTCGGCGGCGCGGCGGCAGGCATCATCATTGCTGCGACCAGCGACAACAATCGAATCGCACTCGGCGGCGGCACGACGGTCATCAGCCCGACTCGTTAATTTTTTTCAAAACCTTTCTTGTAGTGCGGAATTTTTAACGTATAATCGGAAAGGTTTTATTATTACAGGTTTGATACAGGAGGAGATTAAATATAATGCTCGGCAAAAATATAATTCGTAAATCAATGACACTTCTTACCGCCGTCGCCGTGTGGAGTGCTTTTTCACTGGCTGTTCTCGCCGCTCCGGGTGATGTGATGGGCGAAATTACAGTGAACGGTGAAGTCACCGTCAACGGACAATCGGTGATTTCAAATACAACTCTGACGACCGGCAGTTCGGTGACGACCGGCGCAAATTCATCTGCCACAATAAACTTGGGCAAAAACGGTCGGGTCGAAGTTCTTTCCGATTCGTCTTTAACTTTGAGGTTTACCGACAACAGTATTGTCGGAATGTTAATGGCTGGTAAAGTTCGCGTTTCCAACGCAGCAGGCATCGCCACGACAGTAACCACCAGAAATTCGACGGTCATCGGCGACGCCGGTCAAGCCAATACTTTCGGCGTTGATGTCGGCTGTGCGGACGAAGACAGATGTACCCAGACATACGTTGAAACGACAACCGGATTGGTAACGCTCAGAAGCGGAAATACCGATAAACAAGTCGCTGCCGGAACTGATGCGACTTACGGCAATCCGTCACAAACGGGCTGTAAACCGTGTGTCCGTCCCGGAACGGCTGCTCCGGTTGTTACTGCCGGATTCGGCGGGGGCGCCGTTGCCGCTATTTTAGCTGTCGCGGCGGGCGTGGTCGGAGCGGCGTTTTTGTTCGGCGGCGACAATGAAACGGAAGTCGGCGGCGGAGCAATTGTCATCAGCCCAAGCCGTTAAAATAACCTGAGTCTTTTTGCGCTTTTACAAAATCACACTCGGTATTAAAAACATTACGGGTCATATTGCGAAATGTGACCCGTAAAAATTTGTTTTAACTTGTGAATTCCTTAACAATATCCTTAACACTTAATTATTAGTTTATGCACATTGCAGTTATCGGAACGGGTTACGTCGGGTTAGTGACGGGCGCGTGTTTTGCAGAATTTGGCGTCGAAGTCACTTGCGTTGACGTTGACGAAAATAAGATTGAACGTCTCAATCAAGGAATTATTCCAATCTACGAACCGGGTCTGGATCAGATAGTCGAAAAAAATTCAAAAGCCGGCAGACTTCATTTTACGACCGATATAAAATCAGCCGTCGAACAGGCTCTGGTTATTTTTTTAGCCGTCGGCACGCCGCCTAAACCGGACGGCTCGCCGGATATGAGTTTTTACGAATCGGCGGCGAAAAGCATTGCCCAATACATGAACGGTTATAAAGTTCTGGTAACAAAATCAACCGTTCCGGTCACCACGGGCAAATGGCTACGGGAATTTGTTCGGGAAAACCAGACTACAAAAACGAATTTCGGTGTCGCCTCGAATCCCGAATTCCTTCGTGAAGGCGCGGCAATCACGGATTTTATGCGACCCGACCGCGTAGTCATCGGCAGCAACGAAGAAGATGCGATTGCGATTATGAAGGATTTGTATCGCCCGCTTTTTCTGATTGAAACGCCGATTGTTATCACTTCGCTCGAAGCCGCCGAACTTATCAAATACGCCGCCAATGCTTTTCTCGCCACGAAAATTACTTTCATTAACGAAATTGCGAATCTGTGCGATGCCATCGGCTGCGACGTTCACGATGTCGCGCGCGGGATCGGAATGGACAACCGCATCGGCAGAAAATTCCTGCATCCCGGTCCGGGTTACGGCGGTTCGTGTTTTCCGAAAGACACTCGCGCTTTGACGACCGTCGCCGACCAATTCGGCGTGGAAACTTTGATTGTTGATTCGGTCATCGAAGCCAACGAACGGCAGCGGAAGGCGATGATTCCGAAAATCCAGAAACTCGTCGGCGATTTGAAAGGCAAGCAAATTGGCGTTCTCGGTCTTTCCTTTAAACCTGAAACCGACGATATGCGCGAATCGCCGGCGACCGATATTATCAAAGATTTACAAAAACTCGGCGCGAAAATAAAGGCGTTCGACCCGGTAGCGATGGAAGAAGCGAAACATTGTTTGCCCGACATCGAATACGCCGCAGACGAATACGATGCGATTGAAGGCGCAGACGTTTTGGTTTTTCTGACCGAATGGAATCAGTTTCGCGCGCTCGATATGAAAAAAGTCAAACGGCTTTTAAAGTCACCGAAAATTGCCGATTTGCGCAATATCTACGAGCCAAGCGATATGCGCGAGTTAGGATTTGAGTATGTCGGCGTCGGAAGATAAATTTAGTTTCAGGTTTCAAGTTAAAGACACAAACCTGAAATTTGAAACTTAAAACTTAAAATTATGTCCCTAACATCAAAATTTCTGGTCACCGGCGGCGCGGGTTTTATCGGCTCGAACATTGCCGACGAGCTTCTTCGACAAGGCGCGAAGGTCGTTATTCTCGATAATTTTCTGACCGGTTTTCGTGAAAATCTCGAAGAAATTCGGGGCGATTTCGATTTCATCGAAGGCGATATAAACGACGAGAAAAAACTTAAACAAGCCGTCGCGGGCGTCGAAACCGTTTTTCACCAAGCCGCCTTGCCATCAGTTCCCCGCTCGGTTGAAAATCCGCGAGAAACGCACGAAGCCTGCGTTAACGGAACTTTTAATTTGCTTTCGCAGGCGAAAGAGAACAACGTGCGGCGCGTGATTTACGCCGCTTCGAGTTCGGCTTACGGCGACCAGAAGACGCTGCCGAAAGTCGAAACGATGACGCCCGAACCGCTCTCGCCGTATGCCGCCGCCAAATTGATGGGCGAGTATTATTGTCAGGTTTTCTCCAGAGTTTACAATCTGGAAACAATTTGTCTGAGGTATTTTAATGTTTTCGGTCCACGTCAAAATCCGGCTTCGCAATACTCCGGCGTCATCTCGCGTTTTATTGACGCGCTGATGCGCGGGAAAACTCCAGTAATCTACGGCGACGGCGAACAGTCGAGAGATTTCACATTTATCGCCAACGTCGTTGACGCCAACGTCAAAGCCGCGCAAACCAAAGAAGGCATCGGCATGGTAATGAACGCGGCGAACGGCGAACGAATTTCTCTCAACGAACTGCTCGAAGTTCTAAAGAAAATCACTGCGCAGGAAACCGTCTCCGCCGAATATCAGCCGGAGAGAAAAGGCGACGTGAAACACTCGCAAGCCGACAACCGCCGCGCCGTCGAATGTCTCGGCTACGAAAAGCGCGTCGGTTTGGAAGAAGGTTTGCGAAAAACGATTGACTGGTGGAAGACGAGCCGTTTTGCGAAAGATTAAATTTTTGCGAAAGTTATTTTCTTTTGACGATGACCAGCGTAATGTCGTCATTCGCTGGAGCGGTCTGCGTGAAAGCCGACAGCGCGGATTCGACTTTATCGCGCAAGCCCGCGGCGGAAGATTGAAGATTTTTACTGATCACCTGCGTCAATCTTCTCATTCCGAATTCGTCGCCGTTCAAATTGTTTGCTTCCGAAACGCCGTCCGAATAAATTACAAGCGCTTCGCCCGGTTCGAGTTTCGTCTGTCCGACTTCAAAATCCGCCGTCGGCAAAATTCCGAGCGGAAAGCCGCCTGCCGCGAGTTGCTGAACCGTGCCGTCGGCGTGTCCGATGAGCGGCGGATTGTGTCCGGCGTTGATGTATTTGAGAACGCCCGTTCGCGTATCGAGTTCGGTGATAAACAGCGTGACGAAGCGATTGCTCGGGGTGTTTTCGGCGAGGTATTGGTTGACGGATTTTATCGTTTGATACAGAGAGGTCTTCGCGGCGACCTGCGCGTGAATCGCGGCGTGCAGACTCGACATCAAAAGCGCGGCGGCTGTTCCTTTGCCGGAAACGTCGCCGAGCGCGACAAGCATCTTGCCGTCGGGCTGCGAGATAAAATCATAATAATCGCCGCCGATTTCATAACACGAAAAGGAAATCCCCTGAAACTCGTAATCGTCCATCACGGGCGGCGCGGACGGTTGAAAACTTTGCTGAATTTCCGTGGCTAATTCGAGTTCGTTTTTAATTCTCTCTTTTTCAAATCGCTCTTCGAGCAGCCTGGCGTTTTCCACGCGAATCGAAGCGACCGAAGCCAGCGTCGTCAAAATGCCGAGATGCTCTTTGGAAAACGTTTCCGCCTCGGTCGGCGAATCCGCATAAATTATCCCGAAAACTTCTGTTTCGCTGACGCTTAAAGGAACGGCTAGAACCGAGCGAATGCCGAGCAGCATCATCGTTTGGCTCGCATAACGCGGGTCGTGCTGCGCGTCTGACGTTAAAACCGATCTGCCGTGTTTCAACACTTCGTCCATCACCGTGCGGCTGATGCGGACTTCTTTGATTCGTTCATCTTTTCCGCGTGTTCGCGCCACCGAGATTTTCATTCCGTCTTCCGCCGCTTCGTCGCGCAGCATAATTACGCAGCGTTCGGCTGGCACGGCTTCAAAGACGAGCGAAGCGACTTGATCGAGCGTTTCGTCCAGACCACTTGACGAGAGCAAGGCGACGCCGACTTTGCTTATTAAAGTCAAAAGCTCGGTGCGCGTGGAAAATTGCGAATCGAGAATCTCCACCGTCGGCTTAGTCGGACGCGCGAAGGAAATCGTCAACGAAGGATCGAGAGCCTGCGTGTGGTCGGCGATTAAAGTTGAGTTTACTGGGGGTTTTAACCGTTCGTCGTCGAAAATAATCGTGGTCTCGCCGATTTGAATTTCGCCGCCGGGCATCAAAGGAATCGGCGCGGAAACGACCGAACCGTTATAGCGCGTGCCGTTTGCCGAGCCTAAATCGTGCAGCCAGAAAGCGTCGCCTTCTTTTCGCACTTCGGCGTGCAGGCGCGAGGCGAAAGCGTCGGGAATGCAAACGTCACTGCGGGCGGAGCGCCCGATGGTCGTTCGCAGACGCGCGAGTGAAACTTTGTCGGTCGGTCGGTCGAGGGTTTTTACAATCAATTGCGGCATATTTTGATTTGGGATTTCGGATATATAAATGTTCACGGCGAACGCTTTAAATTATTGAAACTCCTTTCTTTCCTTTCTTCGGCGTCCGTAAACGACGGCGGTTCCGGCGAGAAAATCGTGCAGAGCGCGCCCCTTCCGGTTAAACACCGAAATCAGAAAACCCGTGCCGAACGTTAAAATAGTCAGCGGATAACCGAGCAGATGACGCGCCAGCACTTGGCTGACAGACGGCGCATTGCCGTCGGATTGAACAATTTTCAGCCCGGTCGTAAATTTTCCGATGCTTTGCCCGCTGAACATCGGGAATATTACGAAATTTGTTAAAACGAGCAAAATCAAGACGAGCCAACCGGCGTTGCTGAGTTCGCTGTTCAGCAGCTTTGAGCCGTCGTATTCAAAAAATCTGCCAAGCACGAGGCTGATGACCGGCACGGCGACAAGCAGAATGTAATCAATCAGAATCGCGCCGCACCTGAGCAGAATCGGAGCTTTCAAACGCTCGCCGTCGAAATCTACGACGACTTGTTCGGTTGTTACCGGCTTTTTAAGAACGATTCTTTTTTTTGGCGCGCTCATTTCAAGTTT
Organism: uncultured Pyrinomonadaceae bacterium; assembly: GCA_902805935.1. Classification (GTDB taxonomy): domain Bacteria; phylum Acidobacteriota; class Blastocatellia; order Pyrinomonadales; family Pyrinomonadaceae. The sequence goes on along the minus strand of CADCUR010000134.1, from coordinate 7,276 downwards.
CAAGTTTCAGGATGCAAGTTTCAAGTTTAGCGTTTTTGACCTAAAACTAAAAATTGAAATCCTGGAGCAAGGCGTTTCATCCGACAACAAAATGCAGAGTCGTATCGCCCAATTTTAATTTGTCGCCGTTCGTTAAAAGCTGCGGCTGATGCGGCTCGAGGCGCATCGTATCGCTTATGACCGGCAAAATATACGTGCCGTTCGACGAGCCTAAATCCTCGACCATAAACTCGCCGCCCTCGCGCCAGATACGCGCGTGGCGACGCGAGATTTTCGTCTGCGGGTCGAACTTTGAAAGATCAACTTCGGGGAAGATGTTCGACACCGGATCGCGCCTGCCGACTAGGTTTTCGTCTTTTTCCAATCTAAAAGCGGGTTGTTCGAGTTCGTTTGTGCCGACGATTAAAAGCTGCGCGGTGCGCGGCGCGGACGCATAGCCTTGCGTATGCGAGTGAACGCCGTGTTGCGCGAGCGGTTGTTTCGCGCCGCAGAACGCGCAGAACATATCGGTTGCCACGATTTTCTGCCCGCAGAAGCCGCAAAAAACCGGCTGGTCCGACAAAGGCAAAGGCGACGGCGCTTCTTTGACTCCGAAAGTCACGCGTTTCTGTTTCAAATTTTCCAGATGCTCTTTGAGTGCTCGCTTAAACTCGGCGGCGGAGGCGAAACGTTTATCGGCGCTATATTCGACCGACCGCATCAGAATTCTTTCCATCTGGTCGGAGAGCTGCGGATTGATTTGGCGCGGACGCGGATGTTTTTGAAAATCGAAAATTAAAAGCGGATTGCTTTGCGGGTCGGCGCCCGTCAGCAGATGAAACATCGTCGAGCCTAAAGAATAAATATCCGAACGCGCCTCGACGTTGCCACTGAAAAGTTCCGGCGGCGCGTAACCCATCGTGCCGACCGCCGTGACGCCTTTTTCCTCTTTATTGACCCATCGCGCGATGCCGAAATCAATCAGCATCACACGTCCCGAATTTCCGTCAACCATTATGTTTGCCGGTTTCAAATCGCGGTAAACAATCGGCGGCTGGCGGTTATGCAGGTAATCAAGCACGTCGGCAATCTGAATCGCCCACTGCGTTACTTCGCGCTCGTCTATGCGGCTTTCGGGCGCGGCACGCAGCCGTCCGGCTAAATCGCCGCCGGAGATGTATTTCATCACGAGGTAAAATCTGGCTTCCCTTTCGTCGAAAAAATAATCGTAAATCGTCGGAATTGATTGATGTTCGAGCGAAGTTAAAAGCAGTGACTCGCGTTTGAAATCGCTGACGGCTTTTTCCTGTTGCTCGTCTTCGATATACGACTGCACCATTTCTTTGACAGCGCGGAGAACGCCGCCCAAGTTTTTATCCGAAGCCAGATAAACCGCGCCCATTCCGCCGCCGCCGATTTTTCTGATGACTTCGTAACGACCATTCAAAACCGTGCCTTCATCGAGCGGTTTCAATTTGGTTTTATTTCTGGCGTGAGTGTCGTTGCCGCCGATATTCGGCGTGGTGTATGAACGCGATGACTTTTCCCGCTCAAACGCGGCGTCCGACGCCGCTTTGCCAGTCGAGTCGTCCGTTTCGGTCTTCGCCGGTGTCGGTTCAACCACTTCGACTTCCGGTTTTTTTTCCATAATGCTAACCGAATCGAATCTCGAAGGCGGACAACTGTTCGAGGCGGGCAATTCGTCATCCGGCATCGCAATCGGCTGTTCGGCGGCGACCGGATTTCCCGTTGCCGTTTGATTATCTTCGACGAGCGAATCGGCGGAGACGGCGTTTTCCGCCGTCTCGCCTCCAATCGAAATAAAAACCGGTTCGAGATTTGTTTCTTCGATTGGCTTTGCGATATTTGACGCAGCGGTTTCGGAAAAATTCGTCGCCGGCGTTTTATCTGCGGATATTTTTTTCAATCTATTTAGTTCTTCTTCGGCGGCTCGCTCCTCTTCTTCGGCTAAGTCAATTTCTCTTTCGATTTGCTCCGGCGACATTTCAACCGACTCGATTGTAAATTCGACGTTTTCCGCCGTCGGCTGATTTGAAAAATCATCAATTTTGTCCGCATCGCCGCTCAATCTTTCCTTTATCGGCACAGCCGCAAATTCAGCAGACGACCGCATTTCGCGCGCGACCGCGCCGCCCGTCGCCGCAGAGTTTTCCGCCGCCGTCGGCGTTTTTTCGATAGCGATTGTTTTGCTGAAGGAATCGTCTTGCTCCGGTTCACTGGCAGAGGCGGCAACCGGCTGTAGAGAAATGCCGCAGTAAGGACAAAACACATCGCTTTCGGCGACCCACTCGCCGCATTGGTAACAATAAGCCATTTCTTTAATTTCCCAATCTATTGATTGATATAAAACCGCATAAAAGTTTTCCCGACGATTATTTCGTCGCCGCTGTTAATTTGTTGTGCGGCGCCGGGAACGAGCCGTCTGCCCCGGTTGACGAAAGTTCCGTTGGTCGAACCCATATCTTCAATCAAGTATTTTCCGTTCTGAAGCAGAATTCGCGCGTGTCGCCTGGACACTTTCGCTTCCGGGTCGTGCGCGTCCAAATCAACGTCGGGGAAAATGCCGTTGTCCGCGTCCCAGCGACCGATAAACGATTCGTCCGCCGAAAGCGAAAATTCGGTGCCGATTGATTCGCCGCGTTCGATTTTCAAAGTCGAATGAACGCCTCTGCTTTTGGCTTGACCGGCTTTGTCCGCAGATTTTTCGGCTTCCTTGATAATATCGCCAATCGCCTGAATTCCGATTGACGTAACGTTCGCAGGTTGGAAAACGGCGGCATCCGCGCCGTTCTTCGACAAGTTAGGAGCGAAATCCGTGGCGCTTTTTTGCTCGGGCTTCGTCAGCCTCGCGCCGCATTCGTCACAGTATTGCGAGCCGTCAACGTTTTGCCTTCCGCAAGTTTGGCATTTTATCATTTTCCCATCACCCGACGCTTTTTGTATTGATTGGTTACGGCAAAGATATTTTAATCCTTATTCGCCTGTTCGTAAATCGTAAATCGCTTGCGAAGATTCGTCAATAGCGATTTATTTGAAGACCGAAACATAATTCATCAACGCGATAAGACCCGTCGAAAATTAGAAATCCGGCGAGCGCGTGCAAACCGTTTGCATTTTTTTACAAAGCGGCTCATCCACGCCCGAGACGTTCCGGCTGATTTTTAATTGGACACGCGTCGTCTTTAAACTCATTTTTTTGAAACTCAACCGACTTTTCTGACGTAGAAATTTTACAACGCGCACCGGACGAGTTCGATTTGCCGGTTCAATTTTTTACCTAAAACCTACTTTCAAAAGGAACGAAAAAATATGGCAATGAGCCGTAAAGCTAAAATCATTATCGGCGCGACAGCCGCCGTTTTAATCATCGCAGTTATTATCGCCAGCGTTTTCGCCACGCGCAAGGACACGCCGGAAGTAACGGTCGTTCGAGTCGAAACCAGGCGCGAATTGCGCTCGAATGTGACGGCTTCGGGCGAGGTGCGACCGATTCAATTTATGAATCTGACGAGCGAAGTGCAGGGACGCATCGAGGAAATCACCGTCAAAGAAGGCGACCCGGTAACGAAAGGTCAAATGCTCGTGCGCCTCGACCCCGACCAGTTAGAGTCGAACGCCGACGCGCAGCTCGCCGCTCTACAGGCTTCGCAAAACGAATCGCAGGTTTCGCGCTCGCAGGTGTCAGCCGCGCAAAATCAATTGTCGCAGTCGCAGCAAAGTTTAATCGCTTCGCAGGCTTCGGTTGATACGGCTCTGCAACAAGTCGCCTCGGCGCGCCAGCAAGTCGTCGCCGCGCAAACCGACGTTGACCGCGCGCAGGTTGATTTGAATACGGCGAACCGCGAGTTGAAACGTACCGCTGATTTGGTCGAAAGCGGAGTCGAATCGCGTTCGGTTTTCGACGCTGCGAAAGACCGCGTGGATACCGCGCAGGTCGCTTTGCGAAACGCGCAGGCGCGCCTTAAATCGCAACAGCTCGCCGTCAACGAAGCGAACGCCCGCGTCAACGAATCGCGCGCCCGCGCCCGTCAGCAGGAAGTCGCCGTCAAAGACGCCAGGCGCGGCGTGGACACCGCCAATTTCAGCGCCGAGGCAAGCATCAATCGCGCTAATCAAGCGACAGCGGTTTTGCGCGGGCAGCGCAACCAGCGCGATAAAACGCTTGTGACCGCGCCGATTAACGGCATCATCGCCGAAATTCCGTCAAAGGTCGGCACATTCGCCGTCGCTGGACTTTCGACGACCGCGCTGATGACCATCGCCGATATGTCAACGGTCAACGTCGAAGTCAAAGTTGACGAAACCGAGATTGATAAAGTCGAAGTCGGGCAACCTGTCAAAGTCAAAGTTGACGCTTTCGGCGAACGCGAAATTGCGGGCGAAGTGCGGCAGAAAACGCCGCTCGCCGTCGGCAAATCGCAAACTTCCGGCGGGCTTTCTGTAAACATCAACGTCCAGGAAGCCAAAGAGTTTCGCGTCGTCGTCGAACTCAAGGATTTGTCAGAAGAATTCAAACTCAGCCTGCGACCGGGAATGAGCGCGACCGCCGTTATCACCACGAAGACGGCGGAGAACGTCATCGCCGTTCCGCTGCAAGCCGTGATCGAGAAAAAGCCCGACGCTTCGCCCTCGCCGACAATTCAAGGCGATGCGCCCGCCGCGGCTGCGGAGAAACCGAAAGCGATTAAAGGCGTGTATGTTCTCGATGGCAATAAAACTAAATTCGTCGAAGTGGAAACGGGCATCACAGGCGAATCCGACATTCAAATTACCGGCGGTCTTTCCGAAGGTCAGGAAGTCGTCACGGGTCCGAGCCGCGTGTTGAATACGTTAAAGGAAGGAGCCGTCGTCAAAAGACAAGAGAAGAAAGAAGGCGCGGCAGAAACCGCGAGCAAATAATTTTTATGTCTGTCGAAAATCAAAAATTTCCAACCAATGGCAGCGTTACCGACGCGCCGCCCGAAGCGTTAATCTCGATGCGCAACATCTGGAAAAGCTACCAGATGGGAACCGAACTTTTACACGCGCTGCAGGGCGTTTCGTTTGAAGTGCAAAAAGGCGAATATCTCGCCATCATCGGACCGTCAGGTTCCGGGAAATCAACTTTGATGAATTTAATTGGCTGTCTCGATTCGCCGTCGAAGGGTCAGTATTGGATAAACGGCAATCTCGTCTCGGCGATGACCGACGATGAACTAGCCGCGATTCGCAACAAGGAAATCGGTTTTGTTTTTCAAACCTTTAACCTGCTGGCGCGCGCAACCGCTTTGCATAATGTCGAGTTGCCTTTGATTTACGCCGGAGTCGGCGCCAGCGAAAGGCACGAACGCGCGCAGGCGACGCTTGCTTCGGTCGAACTCGGCGACCGAACCTTGCATCGCCCGAACGAGCTTTCCGGCGGTCAGCGCCAACGCGTCGCAATTGCCCGCGCGCTCGTCAATCATCCGTCAATTCTCCTTGCCGACGAACCGACCGGCGCGCTCGATACAAAAACGAGCTATGAAATTATGCTGCTGTTTGAAAAACTCCACGCCGAGGGCAACACGATTATTCTCGTCACGCACGAACACGACATCGCCGAACGCGCCCACCGCGTCATCACCATTCGTGACGGCGAGATAGAAAAAGACGAGCGAATAAAATGATCGAGAATTTGCCGGGCTATGTTTCAATAATTTTTATATTGACGACATTCCTGACAGTCGGCATTTTTCTATACGCCGTCAAACGCAGCGATTTTAATTCGACGGCGGCGAAAGTTCTAAGAAGCTGTTTGAAAACTCATAAAGGTTGTAATCGGCGGAGCATTAATCGAATCATTGCTATCTGAATCATTGTTTCGCTGGTCTTCGGGTAGCGTTCGTAGTCTTTGGATAATCGGCGATGGTTGTTGAGCCACGCAAACGTGCGCTCAACAATCCACCGTTTTGGCAAAACCACAAAGCCTTTGACATCGTCCGACCGCAAAACAACTTGCAAACAAAAGCGAAATCTTTGCTTGACCCACTCGATTATTTCGCCGCGGTAACCGCCGTCAACCCAAATTTTTCGCAATTTCTTGCGATGCAGTCCGAAAGTTCGCAGTAATTTCTTCAACCCGTCGCGGTCTTGAACACAAGCGGTGGTGACACAAACGGCAATCATTAAACCGATAGTGTCAACTAAGATGTGCCGCTTACGTCCCATTATTTTCTTGCCCGCGTCAAATCCACGGGCTGACGGCACGGCGGTTGTTTTCACTGTTTGGGAATCTAATGCGCCTGCCGTCGGATGTTTGTTTTTACCTTGCCGCTTTCTTTCTTGTGCGCGTAAAGTCTCGTGAATCCGAAACCAAATGCCGTTGTGTTTCCATTTCGTAAAATAGCAGTAAACAGTTTGCCATTTCGGGTATTCTTTCGGCATCAGGCGCCATTGGCAGCCCGAAACTAAAAGAAACAAAATGGCATTGACGACTTGGCGAAAATCAACTTCACGCGGTCTGCCGGTTTGTTTGGGCGGCGGAAAGAAATCTTTGATATGATTCCACTGACTATCAGTTAAATCAGTTTGGTAATTTTGTGTCACGACTAATTTACTCAAACCGACTTTCTGATAGTCAATTTAACCTTTATTTTGAGTTTTCAAACAGCTTCTCAGGAAAAATCCGGCGGAGCGTTATCAAACGGCTTCCGAGCTTGCCGCCGACATCGGCAGATTTCTTGATAGGCGTCCGGTCGCCGCCGAATCGTTCGGCGCAACCGAAAAATCGGAAAAAGCCGCTGTTAAATCGAAAAAAGGCGCGTCGGATTTCGCCGGCAAGCAATCGGCGGCGATTCTGCCGTTCAAAATAATTGGCGCGGCAAACACGAAAGATACGAGCGGGGAGGAATTTTTGGGCGTCGGGCTGGCGGACGCGCTGGTTACTCGTTTAAGCGTTATCAGGCAAATCGTCGTGCGCCCGACGAGTTCGGTTTTGGCGTTTGCTGAAAGCGTTGACCCGTTTCGCGCCGGTCAGGAATTGGCGGTTGATTTTGTCGTTGACGGCAACGTTCGGCGCATCGGGGAACGCATTCGCGTGACGGTTCAGCTTTTGAGCGTCGGCGAAAATTCGACCGTCTGGGCGCAGACGTTCGACGAGAAATTCACCGACGTTCTCGAACTCGAAGATTCGATTTCCGAGCGCGTCGCCGAATCGCTTTTGCCGCAACTCGCGGGCGAAGAACATCGCCGAATTTCAAAGCGCGGCACCGATTCGCCCGCCGCTTACGAGGCATATTTGCGCGGGCGTTATTTCTGG
>CADCUR010000133.1 GCA_902805935.1 uncultured Pyrinomonadaceae bacterium | reverse complement strand
TACGCCGCCGCTTTTTTCGCTTGCGGCTCACGTCCCGAAGGTTGACCTTCGACCGTAATGATTTCGCCGGATTCCATCATACTTTTGAAGCGGTATAAATCGCCGTAAACCTGCTGGCTCGGTTCCTCGCCGAAAAGCTTGGCGACGAGCGACCCGAGTTTTCCGCCGGGCGCTTCATAAGTCAAAACGACACGCACTTCTGTTCCGCGCGTCGAAGTCGGTCTAAACTCGACCACGCCCGTATTCGCAATGTCCGCGCCTTCGGTGGATTTCCAGCCGATGCGTTCGTTTTCCTGATCGCTCGTGATTTCAGCGTTCCATTCGACGGTCGTTCCGAGCGGCGCTTTCGCCTTCCAGAACGAAGTTTTTTCGCCCGTCACCGTCACCGCTTCGAGATGCGACATAAACTTCGGCAGATTTTCAAAGTTGCGCCAGAACTGATAAAGCTCAGCGGGCGATTTATTAATCGTCACCGATTTTTTAACGTGGATTTTCCCTGATGTGGCGCTGTTTGAAAACGGGCTTTTCTTTGAACCCGCGCTCAATCTTCGCGGCTGCGTCGCGTCCGCCGTGTTCACGTCCATCGCGTCATAAACCTGACAATGCCCGGTCGCGCCGCGCAAAGCGAGTCCGCCGCCCAAAACCGACAGCAAAGTGCCGACCGCGCCGCCTTGTTTTATGCCGTAAGCGATGAGCGCGCCGCCCGCCACGCCCGAAACGACTCGTTCGGTCGGGCTGACGTTCGTATTGAAATTCGTCAAAATATCCGTTATTGATTTTTCTTGTTTCATAAATTTATTTCCTTCCCTTATTTATTGTGCTGTCGCCTTTCGGACGGCATTACATTATTTTCTCGTTCGGTTCGAGTTCGTTGTTGCGCCGCGATTGTTTGTCAATCGAAGCGGTTATAAAGGACGGCGAAAGATTCGACGCGCTTTCTTTGCCGAGCGCGTGATTTTCGCCGATGCCGCCTGCCTCTGGCAGAATCCGGTTAACCAAACTAGAAATGTCTGCCGCTAGTTCTGGAAACAGCGCATAGGCTTTCGCCGCTAATTTAGCCTGCGTCGAGATTATCAATTCGGCATCGCCGCGTTCCGTCGCTTCGATGATTTGTTCCGCCGCTCGTTCGGCTCCAATTGACGAAACGGGAAGAGCGTTGCCAATGCTGAACCACGCATATTCCTTTTCGTTTTGTCCTTTGAAAACGGCGTTGACGTGGCTGCCAGTTCTCATCAATCCGGGGCAAACCGTGGTGACGAAAATGTTGTCTTTAGCCAGTTCGACACGCATCGCGCCTGATAAGCCGACGAGCGCGAACTTGCTCGCGCAATACGGCGCCAGATGCGGCACGGGAATTTTTCCGCCGATGGAAGAAATGTTGACGACGCGCCCCGCACCGCGCCGTTTCATTTCCGGCAGAACCGCCTGCATCATATAAAAAGCGCCCCAGAAATGAACCGCCATCGCCGATTCAAAATCCGTCTGCGTCTGCACTTCGAGCGGTCCGACTTGAATCACGCCCGCGTTATTGATCAGCACGTCAATCTGTCCGTAATAGCTACGCACGGCTTCAGTTACCCGTTCGACTTCGGATTGATTTCGGACATCGCAAACTGTTTGAAAAACCGCCGCGCCGTCCTGCCGTAAATCTGTCTCGGCGCGTTCGAGTTCTTCGGCATCGCGCGCGACAATGGCGACTAGCGCGCCTCTCGCGGCAAGGGCGCGCGCCAACACTAGACCCAAACCGCGTGAGCCTCCTGTGATTAAAACAACTTTATTTTCCCAATCGTACTCGGGACGTTGCCGCCGCAATGTTGCGTAAGCCGCCACCGCGCCTATTCCCAAAGCCGCCGCTATCCACCAACCGTTCTTATTTTTTTCTTCCACCTAATTTAGTTGCCTCTTTGAATGTTTTGGACGTTTGCAAACATAGTGCCAGTTAAAACGAAGCCGGTTTATAGGCGACCGAGCAAAGTTGTAATGTAATAAGAAATTTGTCGCTGAGCCGAAATTTTGTCGTTCATTTGGACGAGCGGCAAATCGCGTCTCTAAGGTTTGCGCCCGCGCCGATGTTTTCGGCGAACAAAAACCCCCGCTGAAGTTCAGATTTTGAACAAAGCGCGTCCGTGATAAACTCGCAATATGACAGAGAGTTTATTCGTTTCGCAGACGGCGGATAGAAAAAAAATTTACGAAGAAATTACACCGCAAATCGCCGCGCTCGTCGAAGGCGAAACAGATTTGACGGCAAACTTGGCGAACATCGCGGCGGCGCTCAAAGAAGCGTTCGGGTTTTTCTGGATCGGTTTTTACGTGGTGAAAGAAAATCAACTCGTCCTCAGCGCATTTCAAGGCACAATCGCCTGCACCAGAATTGATTTTAATCGGGGCGTGTGCGGGCATTGCTACACGGCGCGCAAAACCGTTGTTGTTCCAAACGTCGAAGAATTTCCCGGACACATCGCCTGCAGTTCCGCCTCGAAGTCGGAAATCGTTCTGCCGGTGTTCGATAAAAACGGCGCGGTGGCGATGGTTCTGGACGCCGACAGCGACCGGCTCGACGATTTTAGCGAAGTTGACGCGGAAGGCTTAGGAAAAATTGTGCGAATTATCGAAAAGCTGATTTAATTTTTAATAATCCGTGATAAGATTTGCTTTTACTTCGTATCAGGATCATTTGTTAATGGACAAATTTTTAATTCGCGGCGGCAAGCCGCTCAACGGCACAGTTAAAATCAGCGGCGCGAAAAATTCGGCTCTGCCGTGTCTGGCGGCGGCGCTTCTGACCGGTGAAACCGTCACTTTACATAACGTTCCTTATGTAAAAGATTTAATCACGCAGCGCCGTCTGCTCGAAGATTTGGGCGCGACGGTTCTGACGCCCGAATTGCACACGCAAAAAATAAAAGCCGCGAACATTGAGATTTACGAAGCGCCGTATGAACTCGTCAAAACGATGCGGGCGAGCGTTTTGGCGCTCGGTCCGCTGCTTGCCAGATTCGGACAGGCGAAAGTCAGTTTGCCGGGCGGCTGCGCCATCGGCACGCGCCCGATTGATTTGCATTTGAAAGCCTTTGAGCGGCTCGGCGCAACCGTGTCTTTGGAAGCAGGCGACGTTATCGCGCGCGCGCCGAAAGGTCGTCTCACGGGGGCGGATACTTTTTTTGAAAAGGTCAGCGTCACCGGAACGGAAAACGTGATGATGGCGGCAAGTTTAGCGCGAGGCTTAACGACGATTCGCAATGCGGCGCGCGAGCCGGAGATTGAAGATTTAGCCGAACTCTTAAACAAAATGGGCGCGAAAATTTCGGGTGCGGGAACTTCCGAAATCGAAATCGAAGGCGTGGAAGATTTGGGCGCCGCCGAACACGTGATTATCCCCGACCGCATCGAAACCGGAACTTTCATCGTCGCGGCGGCAATAACCGGCGGCGAAGTCGAAATCGAAAATTGTCAGCCGAAGCATCTTCAGGCAGTCATCGAAAAACTGCGCGAAACGGGCGTTGAAATCGAGACGCGCGGCGCCGATAAAATTTTCGTCAAACGCGGCGACCCAGGGTTGCGGTCAAAAGACGTAACGACCGAACCGCATCCGCTTTTTCCGACCGATATGCAGGCGCAGTATATGGCTTTGATGACGCAGGCGGAAGGGACGGCGACAATCGTCGAAACGATTTTTGAAAATCGTTTTATGCACGCCTCGGAACTCGTCCGAATGGGCGCGGATATTCAAATTTCCGGCAACACGGCAATCGTCAAAGGGAAAACGAAATTGACGGGCGCGCCCGTTCTGGCTTCGGATTTGCGCGCATCGGCTTCGCTCGTTTTAGCCGCGCTCGCGGCAGAAGGAGAAACGCTGATTGACCGCGTTTATCATATTGACCGCGGTTATGAAACTATAGTCAAAAAACTGAGCGCTATCGGCGCGGACATCGAGCGCATTACCGAAAACTTAAAGTAAAAACATCAAAACATTATTGCGGTAACGCCGCTGCTGACAGCTAACTCGGTAAACTCGTCGGGAAGATTCGGCGGAGAATCTTCGCCTTCCTCCGCCATAAAACTCAACATTATATTTTCTACTTGAGGAAAATTTTGCAATCGTCGCAATTCATCTCGATACCGCTCGAAAAATGAAGTCGCCTCTGAAATTTGGGATGTCTTTACCTCAGCTCGACTCACTTCTAAAAGCAGGAATGTGGTTTCAAAAAGTTTCACCTCCGAAGGATTAACTTCAGCCATTTTAAGTTTGAATCCTTCGGGAAAACCTAGTTTTCCGTGATAAAGAATCAACTGCGGGTCGAAAGATGTTTGTCGCAAAAATTCATCTGCCTCAAAACCGATGCCGTCGGCTTGCAGCACGCAACCTGAGCGACCGAATAATTTCGGATTGTAGAGCCAGCTATCGTTTTCAAATCTGGACTGCATTTTCGATTGTCATAAAATTGCGCCGTTATTTGTAACGCAGAATACCGAACTATTTTTTAACCGAAAACAAACGCCATTCGCCGTGCGCGTCGGCGAAAGATTTTACGCCGTGTTCTTCAAAGACGATTCCCGAACCGGCGACTAAATCCTTCACCGTCTGCGAAGCTAAAATTTCGCCCAAATCACATTCTTCGGCGATTTTCTGCGCGAGAGCGACGGCAAAACCGCTATACTTTTCGCCCACTACATCGCATTCGCCCGTGTGTAGTCCGGTTTTGACTTTGATGTTTAAGCGACGCGCCGAATCGGTAATCGCCGCCGCGCACCGAATCGCGCGCGCCCACCAATTCACGCTCGACGAAATTTCGCAGCACGTCGCGGACGGCGCGTTTCACCAGATTCACAATTCAAAAGGCGAAATTTTATTCTGCC
>CADCUR010000132.1 GCA_902805935.1 uncultured Pyrinomonadaceae bacterium | reverse complement strand
TTCTACTGATTTCATACCTTGGCAACGCATTTGATTTCTATCAAAAGCTCAGGAAACGCGAGCCGCCCGATTTGCACGACAGTGAGCGCTACCGCCTGACTGCCGGAGTAGATTTCCTTGCGGAGTTTGCCCGCCAGCGCATTCCCCGCTTCGATATCGGTGACAAACCACGTCTCGTCAACGATGTTCTCCAAACTCGAACCGTATTCCGCGAGCAATTTGTTAATGTTGACGTAAGCCTGCCGAATCTGCGCTTCCACATCGCCCACGCCGACGATTTCTCCCGTTTCGTCGTGGCTGATCTGTCCGGACAGATAGATCGTGTCGCCGACTTTAACCGCCTGCGAGTAGCCGTATTCCTTCTCCCACGGCATATCCAAATTTTTCACTTCTTTGCTGATTGTCATATAACTTTCCATTTTTACTCGGTCTAAAAGGCTTCCGGACGCCGAATCATTTGCCGATTTCATACGCATCATTGACGTAAGTTACCGGAATCCATTTGTAGCCGCCGCCTTCGGCACGAAGATGCCCGATGCCGGGAAACGAGACGTGCGCCGGGGCGATCCAGTAACCGTTTTTCGCCGCGTCCGCAAAGGCTTTTTTGCGCTGCGCCGCCGCCGCTTTCGAGTCGCTGTCGAAGACAATCGTCGCCGACGGATTCGGAAACTGCACTTCGGCGACGTGCATAATATCGCCGAAGAAAACTATTTTCTCGCCCTTGCTTTCGACCGCGTAAAAACTGTGTCCGGGTGTGTGACCCGGCGTGGCGATTGAGCGGATTCCGGGAAATAGTTCGGCGTCGCCGTCGAAAGTTTTGATTTTAGCTGCGTCGAGATACGGCTTGACTTTGGCTGCCGCCTCGCTGAAAAGACGGGCGAGCTGCTCTTTGTTTCCTTTGGATTTGTCGCGGTTGGCGGGATTGAGCCAGTAATCGGCTTCGCGTTTTTCGGCGTGAACCGTCGCGTTCGGGAAAACCATCCGACTGCCGTCCATCAGCCCGCCCGAATGGTCGGTGTGAATGTGAGTCAGCAGAATATCGGTGATCTGTTCCGGCTCGTAACCGACGGCTTTCAGGCTGGCGACGAGCTTGTTAAGCGTCGGACCGTAAAGCTCGCCGCTGCCGGCATCCACCATTATCAACTTATTCGCATCGCCGGCGGGCTTGATTAAAAAAGCGTTGACCGAAGCGTCGAGCGGCGCTTTGACAAAAGCGTCGGACAGCAGTTTTTGAATTTCTAAAGGTTTTATATTCGTCAGCAAATCGAACACCGGCAGCAGAACGGTTCCGTCGGAAAGCGCAGTAATTTCAAAATCGCCGACTTTCATTCGGTAAAAACCCGCCTGACTTTTGCCGAGTTTCGGGGCGGCGGTCTGCGCGGCGGCAAAGGGAACGAATGCAGTGAAGGCGGCAATCAATAAAGCCGCAGCGAACGAGCCGCGCCAAAGGAGCGTGTGCATTTTCATTTTTAATTTCAACATATTTTTATTTTTTAAGACCAAAGGCGACCGCTTCAGCCAAAGTCGTTGTCGGGTGACCCGCGAGCCGACTCAAATCGCCGCTGTTAACAAGTAAATCGCCGCGCTTCAGACCGAGGTCGGCATCCGCCAAGATGCGCGCCATCGGTTCGGGCAGTCCTGCTCCGATTAACGCTTGCGCGTATTCTTCGACGGGCAAATCGCGGTAAACGATTTCGCTTCCCGTTTGTTTGGAAATCTCCGCCGCCAGCTCCGAGAGCGTGAACGCCGCGTCGCCGCCGAGTTCGTAAATTTTATTTTCGTGATTCCCGGAAGCGAGAACGACTGCCGCGGCTGCGGCGTAATCGGCGCGAGAAGCAGCGCTCACCTGCCCGTCGCCCGCGCTGCCGAACACCGCTCCGTGCTGAAGTATCGAAGAAAGCTGGTCTGTGTAATTCTCGAAATACCAACTGTTTCGCAGGAAAGCGAATGGAATGCCCGATTCGCGGATAACTTGCTCGGTTTCACGGTGGTCGGCGGCAAGCTGCATCTCGGAAACGTCAGCTTTCAGTATGCTCGTGTAGGCGAGAAAATTGACACCGGATTTGCGCGCTGCTTCGATAACGTTTTTATGTTGCGGCACCCGCTCGCCAACCTCGTTCGACGAAACGAGCAGCAGGCGCTCGACTCCGTTAAAAGCCGCATCGAGCGTTTCAGGCTGCGTGTAATCGGCGCGGCGCACCTGCACTCCCCGTGCGGCGAAATCGGCAATTTTTTGCGGGTCGCGCACGACGGCGACGATTTTGTTTGCCGGTGTATTTCCGCCAAGCAACGTTTCGATGACCAGACGACCGAGATGCCCGGAAGCTCCGGTGACGGCGATTAATGATTCCGATTTTTGATTTGTTTCATTCATAATAGTTTTTCTCTCTAACTTTTGGTTTCCGTTGAATTGTTCCGGTTAATACCGTCAATCCAAGAACCGGAAATTTTCAATCCGGGCTGATAATCAAGTCTTTGTAATTTCTGAAATTTTTTGTCGTTCAATTTTTTCCCGTTGAAAAATTTTCATTGCCGTAAACCGCATTGACCAAAGCCGTCGGGAATTCTCCGACCATTCCCGCAATGGCGGTGTCAGTCAAACAAATCACCGTCAGCTTCTCTTTCGGGTCAACGAAATAACTGTGTCCGTAAGCTCCGATCCAAGCCCACGTCCCGATGCTCTGCGGCGTTTTGGCGGCAACCGGGTCTTTCAAAACGGATAACCCCAGACTCCAGCCCCAGGCGTCCGGGTTTGCGGTTGCGGTGATTGGAAGGTTGCCAACCTGGTTTTCGGCAATCAGCCGCGCCGTCGCAGGTTTTAGAACGGGAGCGCCGCCCGTTCGCAACGCTTCCAGCAGCCGGTAATAATCGGTAATCGTGCCGACCATTCCTGCGCCGCCCGAAGGAAAATCGTTCGCCTCGGTTGCTTTGCGCGGCGAATAAATAATTTCGGCTGATCCCCACGTTAAAACGAACGGTTCGGTCATTCGCACCGGACGCTTTTCTGCGTCGCCGTAAGGAACTACCAGACGCGCCGGATTTTTGGCGGTGAAAGCCGTGTCTTTCATCTTGAGCGGCGCGGTAACCGTCCGCCTGACGACTTCCTGAAGCGTCGAGCCGCCGGCTTTGGCGACGACCGCTCCTAAAACGTCAATCGCTACCGAATAACCCCAGCCGGCTCCCGGCTCGTAGAGCAGCGGAGCGGCGGCGATCCGGCGCAAATTTTCTTCGAGCGAGACATCAACGCCGTCTATTCCGCCCGACACATTCAAGCGGTGATATGCGCCGTCAGGTTTTTCAAAACCCGTATAAGTCAGTCCGGCGGTGTGCGTCAGCAAATGACGAACGGTGATAACGGGCGCGCGTCCGCCTTCGAGTTTCGGGCGGAATTCGGGCAGATATTTAGTGACCGGATCGTCCAGATTCAATGTGCCTTCGTCAACCAGCCGGAGCGCGGCTGTCGAAACAATCAGTTTCGTCAGCGATGCGAGGCGAAAAACGTCCGATTCGCGCAATAGTTTTTTCGCTTCCCGGTCATTGTAACCGGCTGTTCGGCGGTAAACGATTTTGCCGTCTCTGGCGACAATCATCGTTGCTCCGACGATTTTTTCGTTTTTAATCGCTTCGTCAATTACGGTATCGAGCCGTTTTTTCATCGCCGCATCCTGCGCCGGAACGACGGATGCCGCCAGCATCAAAACTAAAACCAAACCAATCACGTTTTGCATAAAAATACTCGCTCGATAATTTAGGTATTTGTTGATCGCTACTGCTTTCATTTCTATTCTTCCTTAGCAAATAAATTTATTTGCTATTAAACTTTCCATTCGGTTAATTCTTCTTGTCGGTTAAAAACACGAAAGGCGAAACAATGAAAAACAACAAGCCCAAGCCGTGTCCGGGCATATCTGTAAATAGCCCGTAATACAAACCGGCAATCATCATCGTCAATCCCAGAATCAACCTGATTCGTCCGGCTAGTTCTGGAGAGTGTGCATTTCCTTTCATCTCAGTCGCGTAGTTCGTCATACTAACCTCCAATTAATCTCCAAATGTTTTTACTTTTGTTAAATCGCCTTAGCCGATTTCCCTTCATTTCAAACTGTCAAAATCACCAAGTGATAACGAAATTTCCCCTGGTGATTTAATGTTTTTACTGCATTACCAGGGCAATTCCTGACCGAGATAAATGAATCTGCCGGTGTAGCCGTCCGCCGGAAGCGTCGCCAGATCAACCGAAGTTTTCGCGCCTTCCGCAATCGAGAGTTCGCCGTTGGGGTTCATATCGGTTGCGACCGAGCCGGGATGCGCGGTGTTGACTTTAATCGGTGTGTCTTTGAGTTCGTGCGCTAAATGAACCGCGTAACCGTTGAGCGCGGTTTTCGAGATGTCGTAAGCCGGAATTTTCAAATTGTAAATCGGCGAATTCGGGTCGCTGTGCAGAGAGAGCGAACCCAGCCCGCTCGATAAAAAAACGATTCTGCCGGCGTCGGATTTTTTGATGAGCGGAATAAATTGCTGTGTGACAGCAATGGTATTAAAGAAATTAGTGTCGAAAGTTTTCCTAAAAATTTCGTCGGAAGTTTCGCTGGCTTGAGGCACCGCACCGTTGTTGCTCTCTAATGAAACTCCGGCGTTGTTGATTAAAATATCGAGTTTGCCGTAATTCTCGGCAACGTATTTCGCTGCCGCTTCGTGCGTTTTCCGGTCGTCCACGTCGAGTAAAACGAATTCGGCGTCGAAGCCTTCCGCCTTCAATTTGGCTTCGGCTTCTTTGCCGTTTTCTTCGCTTCTGGCGCCGACTAAAACCTTGAATCCCTTTTGCGCGAGCTGCCGCGCCGTCTCAAACCCGATGCCCCGATTGGCACCCGT
>CADCUR010000131.1 GCA_902805935.1 uncultured Pyrinomonadaceae bacterium | reverse complement strand
TATTTTATGAGACTAATCAACGTCGATTTCCCCAAACTGCGAAATTTATTGGCTATAACCGTGCTCTCGGCAGCGCTTTTCGGAAATGCGGCGCGAGTTTCGGCGCACGGCGACGAAGATCACGGCGAAGAGAAACCGAAAACCGCGACGACGACCGCCGGAACGATTTCGCGCACGGCTCGGCTCGGCGACTTCGAGATTATGCTCAAGCACGCGCTGCTTGAACCGGATCAGGCTTCGACGGGAAGACTTTTCATCACCAGATTTGCGACAAACGAAGCGGTCGGCGACGCGAATCCGGCAATGGAAATCGAATCGGCAGCGGGCGCAATAACAGAGATTGCCGTCGAGAAAACCGCATCGGCGGGAAGCTACACAATCAAAATTCCGGCTTTAACGGAAGGGGCATACACGCTTCGGGCTAAAACGACGGCGGGGAGTAAAACCAACACGGCGACCTTTTCTGGCGTTGAAGTAGCGCATCACGAGGAGACGGCGGAAACGGGCATGAGTTCTTGGACGCAATCCGCGCTGATTGTTTTGTTGTTTCTCGCCGCTCTTGCCGCATTCGGCAGCTTGGCTTATTTCGCCCGGCGAACTTTCGGCAATAAACCGCTTGGAGAAGAAACTGTTTCCGCCTGACAGCACGGACAATCAAAGATGTTATCAGACAAAAGTTTATCGAGCCGGGGCGGGAGCAAGAGAGCGAAGTTTTTTTTCATTAAGCTCCTAATTTTGGGGGTACCGTTTTTAATCGGCTGCATCCCCGTTTTTTCCCAAGACCAGCCGATTCTCGAGCCGACACAACCGACTGTTAAGCTGACCTCCGCCGAATTTGTTGGGCAGGACGGTTTGACTGTTGAAAGATTAATCGAATCGGGCGGAAATCGCCTCGCCGACCTGCTCGCCGCGCGGCAGCGGCTTGCAGTCGCGCAAGGGCGACTGCAACAAGCGCGTTTGCGCCCGAATCCGACGCTCAACACCGAATACGGCAGCCCGCGTTTTTTGGGTGGCGAGGCGGAAAGCGATTTTTCGGTCGGGTTATCGCAAACGTTTGAACTCGGAGGCAAACGCTCAAAAAGAGTAGCGTTTGCCGAACTCGAAATTCAGCAGGCTCGGTTCGACGTAACCGCGCTCGAACGGCAGATTGCGGTAGAAATTCGCACCGCCTATACCCGCGCCGTATCAGCCGCGCGCCAGCTCGATGTCATCGAAAAACTGCTCGCTGCGGACGCGGAACTCGTCCGTGTGACCAACGCGCGACTTAAAGAAGGCGATGTCGCGCCGCTCGACGTGAATCTTGTTCGGGTTGAGAGCGACCGTTTGAAAATTCAGCAAATCGAAGCCCGCAGCGAACTTGAAACCGCGCTGTTCGAAGTCCGCACGCTGGCGGGACTGGACGTTGCCGAACCGCTTCGTCTCGCGTCGCAGGCAGAGCGCCCGCCGCGCCTCGATTTGGGTTTGAGCGAACTGACCGAAACTGCTCTGCGCGAACGCGCCGATTTGCAGGCGGCAATTATCGGCGAGCGGCTCGGCTCTGCGCGAATCAATTTAGCAAAATCAAACGCGACTCCGAACGTCACGGCTTCCGTTCGATTTTCGCGCTCGAAAGGGCTGTTGGATCTACCCGACAGACTAGGAGGCGGCGATTTAATTGACAAGGACAACGAATTGACGTTCGGCGTTTCCATTGATATTCCGATTTTCAATCGCAACCAAGGCGAGATTGCTTCCGCAACCGGGGAGCAGGTGCAAGCCACACGGCAGCGCGAGTTTCTGGAGGCGACGATTAGGCGAGATGTCGCCGTCGCCTATCATCAATACCGCGCCGTAGCGGAGAAGCTGGTCTTATACGCGACGCAAATATTGCCGCGCTCGGAAGCGAATTTGCAGACCGTGCGGGCGGCTTACGGCTTCGGCGAGTTTTCCGTTTTTGAGGTCGTCGCCGAGCAGCGGCGGCTGAACGAGAGCGTGACCGCCTACAACCAAACTTTGCGCGATTACTACACGGCTCTGGCGCAACTCGAAACGGCGGTCGGCATCGCGCTCCCGGCGTCGGCTTTCGCGCCCGACTCGACATCGGTCTTACCGGGCAAGGACATCGCGCCGCAGCAGATAGACCGGGAAAAGTTTTTAAAATCATTGTCTGAGAAAAAGACGGAACTGGCTGACGTGAAAACGTTCACGCTTCCGCAAAATAAAAATAAACAGGAGAAAAGATGAAACAATTTTTTATTTTATCGGCAATTGCCGCTGGACTGACTTTTACGGCGGCGTGTTCGAGCGCGCCGGAAACCGCGACGACGAACCGAGCGGCAAACACCAGTACGACTGCGGCGAATATCGCGACAACCAACGGCAATACGGCTCATACGACGAAGCCGGACGAAACTCCGACGGCGATAAAGGCTGTTTTCCCGGACGCGCAATCCTTCAACACCCAGCACAAGGATGTTTCCGAGGCGCAGATCGCTTCGATTGAAAAAGACACCGGCTCGAAAGTTCCGGCGAAAGACCATCATTCTTATCTCGCGTTTTCGACGACGGGCGGCGCCCGCAAGCAAATCGGCGCGGCGACGGTTGTGAAGGTTGACGGCAAAGACGTAATTGTCGTTTACGACAGCAAAGACGGCTCGCCCGTGATTAAAGAAATTCGTGCCGACGGGGTTCCTGCCGCGTTTTTAAGACAGTTTGCTGGAAAAGGTCACGACGACGATTTACTACTCGGCGCGGATATTAAAGCGAGCGGCGGAGGCGAAGCGCAGGCGAAAGCGATTACCGAAGCCGTCCGCGTGGACGTTCTGACGATGCAGGCACTCTACGGCGCGGCGCACACACACTAATGAACAGTTATCAGTTATCAGTTACCAGTTATCAGTTAGAGGCTTTCGGTTATCGGTTGATTTGGCGACGGCTATTTTGTATTTTGCTGCTGCTGATAACTGTTGACTGTTCACTGATAACTGTAAAAGCGCACGAGGGCGAAGACCATTCCGCCGATAAGAAAACGGAAACTAAGACCGTTGCTACGGGCGCGAAAATCACCAGCGTCACCGCCGAGCGAAACGTCCAGACCGATGCCGGGCAGTTTAATGTTCAACTGACGCGCACGCCGTCCGATCCGCGCACCGGAGAAACGGCGCAGTTCGTCGTTCGTATCGGCGAGAAGGTCGAGGGCGGTTTCGGCGGAGGCGAACCGGCTTCGCTCGAAAACGCTGTAGTCTCGGCGAATATCACGACGGCAAGCGGCGGAGCTGCTGAAAACGTAGCTGCCAGACACGAGGGCGGCAACGCTTATCGCCTGGCTTATGCTTTTGAAGACGCGGGCGATTACAAAGTCGTTTTCAACGTCAATACGGGCGATGGGCGCAACTTTTCGGTTGATTTTCCCGTGAGCGTCGGTCGCGCACCAATGAATTGGACGTTTTGGGCGGGCTTAACGATTTTGAGTCTTTTGACTTTGGGCGCGCTCGGTTTTGTTTTCGCAAAGTCGAAAGGCGCGGAAAACAATCAAGGAATGCGGCGCGCGGCGCCGTTCGCCCTCGTTGCGATTTTATTTCTCGCGCTCGGCACGTTCGCGCTGGCGTATTTCGCGCCGCCGCGACAACCGCGCGTTATCACGGCTGCAACCGTTGCTGAAACGGCGCCGCAAACGCCGCAGCTTGCCGATGCGCTGACCAGCACGGTGACCATTCCGAAAGAATCGCAAATTCTTTTCGGAATCAAAACCCAGCCGGTCGAAGTTCGTCAGATTACGAGCGGCTTGAAAGTAACCGGAACCGTTCGGGCGCGTCCCGACGCGCGCGCCGTCGTCGTTCCGCCGGTCGCGGGCAGAATTGTTCTGCGGCAAGGCTTAACAATCGGCTCGGCGGTCGGTCGCGGCGAGCAAATCGGCACGGTCGAGCAGGTTTTGGACGTATCGGGTCAAACCGAACTAGAATCGCAGCGGCTCGAAGTTGAAGCGCAGCAGCGCGAAGTGGAAGCCAGTCGCCTTGAAATCAGAAACTCGGTTTTGCAACTTCAGGGGCAGCAAGCCGAGCAGCGCGCGAACGCCAATCAAGCCAGAACGCAGCTCGCGCAGGCGCAGCAAGAATTGCGGCGCGCTACGAATCTTCTGGAAGTCGGCGCGGTTCCGAGGAAAAGAGTCGAAGAAGCACAGACGGCAGTCAAAGTCGCCGAACAGTCGGTCGCCTCCGCCGAGCAGCAGATTCGCCTTCTCGATAACCAAATCAAGCAGACGCAAGCCGGACAAAACATCTTTCGCGCTCCGCGCGTCAATCAGCCGACGCGCTCGTTCCCGCTGACCGCGCCCGTCACCGGCATCGTCAATGACATTAAGGCGACGAGCGGGCAGCTTGTCGAAACCGGGACCGAACTTTTGAGCATCAGTAATCTCTCGGCTGTTCTTTTGGAAGCGCAGGTCTTTGAAAGGGATTTGCCTGTTGTGCGGGATTCGACCCGCGCGAATTTTACTTCCGCCGCTTTGTCGGGCGAAGTTTACACCATCGGCACTGCTGACGGCGACGGCAGGCTTGTTTCCATCGGTCAAACCGTCAACCCGGAAACCCGTACCGTTTCAGTCATTTATGAAGTGATAAATCCGCTCGGAAGGTTGCGCGAGGGAAATTTCGTCGAAATCACTATTGACACGAGCGGAGACCAGAAAGTTTTAGCCGTGCCGAAGGCGGCGGTCGTCCGCGAACAAGGTCAGACATTCGTTTATGTGCTAACGGGCGGCGAAACTTTCGAGCGCCGCACAATCGCGCTCGGCGCGGAAGGCTCGGATTTCTACGAGGTCAAAACAGGATTAAAGGAAAGCGACCGTGTGGTCGTCGAGGGCGTTTATCAGCTTCGGACGACGCAGCCGACGGCTTAATA
>CADCUR010000130.1:3009-4892 GCA_902805935.1 uncultured Pyrinomonadaceae bacterium | reverse complement strand
GTTGGCGTCGTTCACATCTCTGCTCAAGCGCCGAACACCAATCAGATTGCGGCTAAAACGACTGTGTTTGCCTTTGTCGATGTCAATGTCATACCGATGGACAGCGAACGCACGGTTCGTAATCAAACTGTCGTCATCCGCGACGGGCGTATTGCGGCGATGGGCGGGGCAAAGCGCGTCTCTGTTCCAAAAGGCGCGGTTAGGATTGACGGACGCGGGAGATATTTGATGCCCGGACTGGCTGATATGCACGTTCATCTGGAGTATTTCGACCGCGATGCACAGCTTTTGTTGTTTCTGGCAAGCGGCGTAACGACGGTTCGCAATATGGACGGACGCGCCAATATTCTTGAGTGGCGCAATCGCGTTAATGACGGCAGTTTGCTCGCTCCGACCGTTTTCACTGCCGGAGCGATTCTCGAAGGCAATCCGCCTGCAAGAGCCGATAACCGGGTTGTCGAAACCGTGGCGCAGGCTGAGGCGGCGGTAGTCGAACAGAAAAAAGCCGGTTACGACTTTATCAAGGTTTATCATACGCTTGACCGGGCAATTTACGAGGCAATCGTCGGGGCGGCGAAAAAACACGGGCTGACCGTCGCCGGTCACGTGCCGAGAAGCGTCGGTCTGCCGGGCGCTCTCGCCGCCAATCAAAAATCCATCGAACATCTCGATGGATTTATAGATGAAATCGAAGCCGATGACTCGCCGCTCAAAAATCAAAGGTCGTGGCTCAAACGGTATTTCGCCGTTAAAGTTGACGACGGCAAAATACGCGGCGTCGCCGAAGCGACAAGGCTGGCAAAAGTCTGGAACGTGCCGACTCTGGTCGAAAAACGGCTGTCGGCTTTGTCGGCGGACGAACTCCGAATTCGTCTTGGGCAGCCCGAATTAAAATATCTGCCGCCGGATACCGCCCGGATTTGGAGCGCGTCAAACGCGCGAATCACCGGCAGAATGTCGGCGGAGGATTTCATGAGTCTTGCGATGGGCGAAAAAACGCGAAACCGTGTTGTCAAACTTTTGCATGACGGCGGGGCGCGGCTACTCGTCGGCACCGACACGCCGAATGCGTTTGTCGTTCCCGGTTTTTCGGTCGTCGAAGAATTACAGAATTTCGTCGAAGCCGGCTTGACGCCGTATCAGGCAATTAAAGCCGCGACCAAAGACGCGGCGGAGTTTTTAGGAGCGTCGAATGAATTCGGCACAATCTCGGTCGGGAAGCGCGCCGATTTGATTTTGGTTGAAGGCAATCCTTTGGAATCGGTCGCAAACCTCAAGTGGCGCGCGGGAGTTATGGTTCGCGGACGCTGGCTGACGACGAGCGATTTGCAGAAACAACTCGATGCGCTCGCAGTTTCGTATGCCAAAGATTAATTGTTTTGGCATCAATACACCTGATTCGGCATCGGACACGCGCTTGTCGAAGATTTTGAAAAGCAGGTCAAGATTCACGGCTGTGTAACAATACGTTTAAGAACTGATGACGAGAATAATCGAACGAGTCCGGGCGGGATTGATTTATAACCCTCATATTCTTGACCGGCTATTAGAGATAAAGAATTTGCGGGAACATTCTATTGAATTCTATCAAAAGCTGGGATTCGTGATTACAGGCGTTATTCCTGGCGCTGACGGACTCGGCAAGCCGGATATTTTTATGGCGAAGCAGGTTTTATAGTGGCTAAACTAAATTCGTAAGAAGGCTTTTGCCATTTACGCCGCGCATAATAATTCCTTCCGCCGCCTCTCGAAAATTGTCGCAAACCGATTCGCGCTCGTTCGTTTTTTCAGGACGCCTCGTAATGACTGAGCGGAACTTTAAAGACCGCTCCGCCGTTTGAAAAAGCGACTGGTTGTAATGACGTGTGAGAACCGTATCCCTT
>CADCUR010000130.1:0-2996 GCA_902805935.1 uncultured Pyrinomonadaceae bacterium | reverse complement strand
AGAGCCGTCAAGCGTATGGATTTTTCAATGCTCTACGAGGAGAGAGCCGAAATCAAAAATTTAACGGGCGAAACCGATGAACTGATTCGGCGGGCGCAGGCGGGCGATGATGCCGCCTTCACCCAGATTTTCGAGTTTCACTCGCGGTTCGTTTACAAATTCATTTACGCTATGCTCGGCGACCGCACCGGCACGGCTGAGGAATTGACGCAGGAAACGTTTCTGGCGGCGTATAAAAACATACGGTCTTTGCGCGGCGAAGCCGGATTGCGGACGTGGCTTTGCGCGATTGCTAAAAATCTCGTCTATAAATTCTTGCGCTCGCGCGGCAAAGAAGGGTTAAACAGCGGCGAGGAAGCCGCGTCGCTTAAAATCGCGGACGATAAAAGCGTATTGCCCGACAGAGAGTTTTTGAGCAAAGAATTGAATAACGTGATTCGAACGGCTCTCGCCCGGTTGGACGAAGATAAACGGTTGGTTTTCGTTCTGAAAGAGCTTCAGCATTTGAGCTATAAGGAAATCTCGGAAATCACCGGCGCAAGCGTTCCGAAATTGAAAACCGATTTGCACCGCGCAAAGATCGAAATGCGCCGCGTTCTGCGCCCGTATCTGGAGGCGAAAATATGAATTTTTGTGAAAAATACTCCGGTTTGATTGAAGATTTGATTGACGGCGAGCTGGACGAACAAAAAGCCGGGCGGGTGGAATCGCACCTTTTTGAATGCCTGAAATGCTGGAAGCAATACGAAACGCTGCGGCGGGAAAAGGAAATTTACGCGCATTATTTGTTCGACGCCGAGCCGCCGAAAGATTTATGGGCGAATTTCGCGGCGCGGCTCGCGGCGGAAAAAGAAAAAACCTTGGATTACTCCGATATATCCACGACCGATTCCCGCCAGAGAATGAATATATTCGGCTTTTGGCGGTTGTCTCCGGCAATGGCAATATTCGCCGTTTTGCTTTTTGTTTGCATCGGCGGTTTGGTTTGGCTCAAAATCGCGCCCGTCGAAAAAGGCGGCGACCGATACATCGCCGAAAATCAATCGAGTAATACACCGCAACCGCCGGCGAAATCAGCCGAAATTGAGCGCAGATCGGAAGCGGATTTAACGGAGAAAACTGTCAGCGGCAGAAACGAGACTGCCGCGAAAAATAACGAACCGCTCGCCGGAAAACAATCTTTGAAAGCAGGGAACGATTCGCCGCCTACCCGCAAAAAAACATTCGCCGCCAAAACTGTGAAAATCGGGCGAAAAGCGGCTTTCGCAAACGAAAAGAAAACACTAGCGATTAAAACCCGATTGGATGAAATCGAGCAATCGCGTTTTTTGCGGGTGAGAAATCTCGAAACGGAAATCGCCGGGCAAGTCGAACGAGTCGAGATGCTGCTGCGTTCGTTCAGAAACGCGAGGGTGATTGAAAACGACGCGACTTTCGATGTCGAATACGAAAGAGCGCAAGCCCGCAAACTGCTCGAACAAAACGCCCGTCTGCGGCGCGACGCCGAAGATTACGGAATTCTTTACGCCGAAGAATTGCTGAGCCGCGTCGAGCCGCTGCTGCTTGACATCGCTAATCTCGAACCCACCCCCGCGCCGGACAAAGTGCGGGACATCAAGGAGCGCGTTGGCAATCAAAACATTATCGCCAGTTTGCAAGTTTATTAATGAAAACTTCGGGCGCGAAGGAACAACGACAATGAAAAACGAAAAGCATTCATACCAATCGATTTATAAAACGCTTCCGGCGTTATTGATTTTATTCACGATTTATACAGCCTTAATGCCGGAAATCCGCGCCGCCGCTTCTTCAGCGAAAAATTCGTTCATTATTAAAATTGAATCAGCGGCGGTTCAGGACGATTTCGACAAAAAATTCCGCGAAGGCAGAGATTTGATTGATAAGCAGGAATGGGCGCAAGCGGCGGGAAAATTCCGCGAAGCCGTCGAAAAATCGCCCGACCACAAATCAGCCGACGCCGCGCTTTACTGGCTCGCTTTTTGTCACAAGAAACAAAAGCAATTCAAAGAGACGGACGCCGCGCTCGACCGTCTGCTGGAAAAATTTCCGGCATCAAGCTGGGCGGGCGACGCGCGCGTGATGAAAACGGAAATCGCCGCTCCGCTTGGTCGCCTTTACTTGTCAAACGTCAGCACAATGATCGCTCCCAACGAAGGCTCAGCGAAACTTCCGCCCGCTCCTTCGGTTTACAACGCCAGGCAAGTGCAAGGTTTATACGAGAGTTTAACGCTTGGCGAAACAAGCGCCGGCAGTGCGCCGCTTGGACGCGAAGACGAAATTAAAATCGCTGCCTTTCAAACTCTGCTCGCCGCCGACCCGAAACGGGCGATTGACGCGCTCGGCGAGATTTTAAAGCCCGCTTCCAAAGCGAGCGAAACTTGGAAAATTGCCTCTGTGCGCGTTTTGCGCGGGTCGCATAGGTCAAGAACCGGAACAACAGGAAGTCAAACGATTGGCTTTGTCACCAATTCAATCGGCAAAGAATTCGTTCCGCTTTTGCGCGAAACGCTGGTCAGCGGTTTTCAAAACGAAACGAATCCGAAAATTCGCAAAGAAATAATCTACGCTCTGGCGAGCTTACCCGACGGCGGTTCGACCGATTACCTCAAACGATTATACGCCGACGCCGGAAACGACCGCGAAACGAAAAAAGCGATCATCAATTCATTCGCCGCCTCGAACGTCTATTCTTACTCCTTCAGTGTCAGCGGCTCGTCGGCGAACAATAACGCTTACTCTTATAATTCCGACCACGCGCGGACGCGAAAAACCGAGCGCGAGTTTTTGCTGGAAATCGTCCGCGCCGAAAAAGACGCCGAGCTGCGCGGGCTGGCGTTCGCCAGCTTGCTGCGTTTCCCGAATTGGGCGGCTGACGCGGATGCGATTGAGACGCTGGCTCGGCTCTACGACTCCGAAGCGGACGAAACGTTTAAAGTCTCGATCATTCGCGCTTTTTCCGGCGTCAAGCAAGCGCG
>CADCUR010000129.1:4631-4909 GCA_902805935.1 uncultured Pyrinomonadaceae bacterium | reverse complement strand
CGGAAAGAGTTGCGAAATTAATCAATCCGACATCGATGCCGATTGTTTTGCCCGTTTTCGGGAGCAAACTCTTTTCTGTTTCCGCAGTAAAAACAACATACCAGCCGTCGACTTCCCTCTTGATTTTGCAGGTCTTTATTTTTCCCTTAATCTCACGGCTCAGGCGAATTCTGAACGAGCCGATTTTCGAGAGTTTTAATTTATCGCCGATGAGCTTAAATCCGCCTTGCGGAAAACAGAATGAATCATAGCGATTTTGCCCTTTAAAGCGTGGGAAA
>CADCUR010000129.1:0-4621 GCA_902805935.1 uncultured Pyrinomonadaceae bacterium | reverse complement strand
TTTCGCCTTTTTGGATTCGATTGAAAAAAGCTTTGAATGATTTATCCAGCCTTCTTAGCACGTCCTGCAGAACTTGAGCGTGAACGGTCTTTAAATCTTTTCGAGTTTCCTTGATTTCCGAGAGTTGATCGGCTTGCGAAAAGTAATTGATTGAAATTCGCGAAAAGTTCCAAGCCTCTCGTCTTTCCTGCAATCCCGCATTATATAGCTCGCGACATAATTCAAGCGTTTGCTCGAATCTTTCAACGACATTTTTAGCGGGTCGCCTGATTTTGAATTTGTAAGACTTCACTTTTGTGATTTTATCTGAAATTTTATGCCGGCAGAAACACTTGTAAATTTGAAGCCTGGTTTTTGACTTAAACTAAAATTTTATTTCTGAAGTTTATAATTTAGAAAAGGAATTCTTTGACTTTAATGCGCTCGACTTCGCCGGTCGGCGGCTCAATCAGCCATTCGGGTAGCCGAACCGCCTGACAATCTTCGGTTAAAACAGTCGTATTTTGCTCGCAAACAGGGCTACCTTCGTCTTTCAGCAGAAAGAGAGGCGGATATGCCTTCAAAACCTTTTCGAGCGTCTCACGCGCCATATCCTCGTTTTCGGGAAGAAAAAATCGGTTGCGGCTGTTTTGAATGATGTTGACAAGGGCGGTCTCGCGCAGCTCGCGGATTTGGTCATAAGATGAAGGCGTAATTTCGATGAGCCGCCTGCCTTGGAAACGCGCCGGGCGGATTTTCACATCATTGAGCAGTTCGATTGTCTCGTTTTCTTCCCTCGCGGTACGGAGAATTTCAGCGGCGCATTCTGGCGTGTTTCTCCAAAGCCCGAATGCGCGGCGAATCTCGCCGATGGTCTCGCCGGGAATGTTCACGCCGACGAGCCGCTTTCCGTCGTCGACGCCCGCGCGGACGATGTTCAGCCGGTCTTGCTGCAATTTTTTGAGGCTTTTCCAAATCGGCAGCAGCGCGCCGCTTAACAGGTGAATCGTTTTCCGCATCGTCGGCGGGATTTTCCTCTGCTCGTCAGTCCACCAGGCACGAGAGCGCGTTTTGGCGACGATTTTGTATTTCTGATTGAGCTCGGCTTCGCTGATGTAAGCGAGGTTGTAACCAGCCGGACGCACGAGGGAAAACATCTGGAGGCGTTCGCCCGTTTCCGGGTTCGTGTGCGCTGGGCTAGGTCGCGCGGCGACGAATTCAGGTCGGGCGCGGTGTTCGTAAAAATAAACGCCGCCCGTCTGCGAGATTTCTTCAAACAGCGCGGGGCGCGTCGGGACGACGATTTCCAGTTTGTAATAAATCGTGTTCGCTCCCGTCGCCGCGTCCGTAAACAAAACTTGAGGCGATTCGACGATGCGGACCGAGTTGGCTTTCAAGTCCTCCATCCCGTCGTCAATCTTGCCTTTGGCGCGAAGATGCTCGATGGTTTCCTGAAAAGTTCGATAAAAATAATCGAAAAGCGCATTTTGTCTGGCAACTTCCAGCGACAACAGGCGATTCAAAAAACGCGGAATGTTCGTCCGCTCGCTTCGCGCGATTTCATCTTCCGCGCCGCCGTTTTTCAGAAGTCCCATATCAACGAGCGTTTCTTTCGCGTTTTCCAAGCCCGGAATTTGCTCGCCGTCCAAAATTCTCGTGTAAACCACGTTCAGAGCCGCCCGTCCTTCTTTCGATTCGAGATTATATTTATCAAGATTTCCGGCTTTTTCTGCGTTGCGGTCGCCTTTCGTGAGCGCGCCCATATTTCCCAATCGCCGGGCAATCGTCGAAGAAAATCTTTTCTCGCCGCCGAGCTCGGTAAAGACGAGCAAATAAATCGGCGGCGCGACTTGTCCGGTGCGGTGCGTTCTGCCGAAATCCTGCACTTGTTTGTCGGCTGACCATTTGAGTTCGGCGGCGATGTGCAGCCGTCGGTCTTGATTCCGCACGCTGCGGCTAGCGTGAAAACTATCGCCCGTCGAAGCGACTTCCGACATAATCGCAATCCGCTTTTCCTTGTTCTGAAAACAGTTCTTCTCGTGCAGATTGATCAGGCGATTCGGCACGCCCGGAATCTGCCGAGCGCGATATTCGAGCCGTCCCCCAAACGTCCGAATAAGGCGCTTTTTGCGCCCGGTCATCTCGGCGACGTTTTCCGTTCCGAAATAATTAACCAGCTGATCGAGCGGATGTTCGGGGACTTCCAGCACGGATAGGCGGTCGAGCAGTTCCCTTTTCAATTCGAGTGCGGCGCGGCTTTCGAGATGGTTTCCCTGAGCGTCCAGTACTGGAACGTAAACGGTCGTCCCGCTGTGCCGGTCGGTTTCTTCCTGAAAAACTTTGACCGGAAAGCAATTTTCGACGAGCCGCGAGAGCGTTTCTCGCGGGCTGAAATCAAGGTCGTCAATCGCCTCTTCTTCCGAAGCGGCGCGTTCGATTTGCTTTTTCGTCTGCGCCTCCCCCGTGCCGGTCAGCGAGATGACAACGGATTTCTTTTCGCCGAGCGCGCTTTCGATTTCTCTCAAAAGTGTCGGCACTTTGAAGGCGATAATTAAGTTCCTAAACGAGCGTTGATGCTCCGCCCAGAACTGCCCGACGACGTAGCGGCGCGATACGCGGCTCGAATTGGTGATGTCGAGAGCGCGGCTAAAGTTTTTCAAAACCACAGCCCACGCCAGCGCCATATTGTCATACATCTCGCGCTGGCGCGGCGTTAGATGATGAATGACTTCGCGGTATTCGACCGCCAAACCGGAATCCGGGTCAACTCCGTAGCTCAAATTGCCGCACAAATACCTGCCCATCGCTTTGAGGTCGCGGGCGATCATCTCCATCGCGCCGATGCCGCCCGCCTCGATTTCTTCGGCGAACTGCGCGAAGCCGAGCGGAAAGCTCGTGCCTTCTCCCCATAAGCCCAGACGAATTTGATAAGCCAAATGCCGCACTTCGCCCGCGGCGGTCGCTGAAGAGTAAACAACTCGGATTTCCGGGTATTTCACCGGGTCTTGAATTTCCGTAACCGCCTGCCCGGTTTGCGTGACCTTTCCGTTTTCGCCCGAGAAGGCGTGCTTGGCGCGATGCCCTTCGTCGAAGATTTCCAATCCGTTCGCGCCTAGCCAGCGCATAATCTGGTCAACCCTTCGCTGCCCGGATTTCGATTTGGCGATGAGCGATTTGTAAGTGCAGAAAACGATGCCTTCACTGATTAAAATATTTTGTTCCGGCGCGTAATCGTTGACGAGCCGAATCGGAATTTCAAAGCCGATTCGTTCAAACTCTTCGCGCACGGCTTCGATCAAATCGGCTTTGACGGAAAACCAGACGGTTTTCCGTTGCCCGCGAAACCAGTTGTCCAAAACAATTCCGGCGAACGCCCCCGTCTTCCCGGCTCCCGTGCCGTCACCGATGGAAATACCGGCTCTCGCGCCGTTCGGTAATCTTTGCTCGTGGGCTTGTCCTGCATAAATGACGCGCTCGAACTGAAACGAAGAAATCAATTTGAGATCGCTCAAACGATGCGGCAAATGCGGGCGATAGGTGATTGGCGGCGGCGCGACGCATCCTAAACCCGGCGTTTCGACAATCAAACCCGGATGTTTCGCTCCGCCCGTAATCCAATGCGGCTGATATTTTAACGGCTCGTTTTCGCCCGTCTTTCCGTCTCCGCGATTGATTTCCGCTTCTTGAGTTTCCGTTGGCGCAACCGCCGCCGGAGCATAGCTCGCCGCTTCAAACGCGGGAATTTGCGCCTTCATTAAATTTGTTTGCATTCTGGTTTGGATTATCGGTTTAGAGAGAGGTTAAATTTGTCCACTTTGGCGAAGGCTTCTTCGACTGTGCTGGCGGAAAAACAAGTGATTTTATTTAACGCCTGATTCCAGTTCGTTTTTTGAGGCTCAGAAAATTTCTTGCCGATGATGAGGTTTACATCTACGGACGTTCCGTTTTTAACGTATTCCCGCCCGTTGATTTTAATGACTGCGCTGACTTCGATGCGGTCGGAAACTTTGCGCCAGAAATCGTTTCCGGTTTTCGTATCAAGTCCCGCCGCTTCGCCCAGGATGATACCGAATCTGCCGCCTTTTTTCAGTCTTTCCAGTGCCGATTCGACATGCCGGAAACCGAATTTGCTTGAATTGTTTTTGGTGCGTCCGCCGCTCGACGAAAACGGCGGATTCATCAACACGCAGTCGGGCGCGCAGTCGACCGATAAGAAATCGTTTATGAATTCGGCGTTAAAAGCGGTCGGCGCGAAACCGATCTGCTCAAGCAAGAAACGCCGCGGCGAATCAATCTCGTTGGAGTGCGTTTTAATTTCCCTGCCGCTCGTCCAGACAGCTAAATTGCCCGTTCCCGCAGACGGCTCAAGCACTTGTTCGCGTCCGTCTAAATTCAATAAATAAACTAAAAGGTAAGCAATCGAAGGCGGAGTGGAAAACTGCTGCCGCTCCATTTGCTCACTGCTTCGCCAAGTTTGCGTCGGCAAGCGCAAAGCCAGCGGTTTGAGCAAATCCAGCACAACTTCAGCCGGATTCTCGGCGGCAAGAAAATTAAGAGCGTATTTTCTGCGGATTAGTAGGTTGAGCGCGGCTTCCGCGATTTCGTGGCAGAAATGAGGATTTGCTTCGCCGCTAAAAATATC
>CADCUR010000128.1 GCA_902805935.1 uncultured Pyrinomonadaceae bacterium | reverse complement strand
CCGACCGAAGGCTCGGCTAAGCTTCCGCCCGCTCAGCCGGTTTACAACGCCAGGCAGACGCAAGTTTTATACGAAAGTTTAACGCTCGGTGGAACCAACGCCGGCAGCGCGCCGCTCGGACGCGAAGACGAAATTAAAATCGCCGCCTTTCAAAGCCTGCTCGCCGCCGACCCGAAACGGGCGATTGACGCGCTCGGCGAAATTTTAAAGCCCGATTCCAAAGCGAGCGAAACTTTGAAAATCGCCTCTTTGCGCGTTTTGCGCGGGTCGCATAGGTCGAGAACCGAAACAATCGGAAGTCAAACGATGGGCTTTAACTCCAATTCAATCGGCAAAGAATTCGTTCCGCTTTTGCGCGAAACGCTGGTCGGCAGTTTCCAAAACGAAACGAATCCGAAAATTCGCCGAGAAATAATCTATGCTCTGGCGAGCTTAACCGACGGCGGTTCGATTGATTACCTCAAACGATTTTACGCCGACGCCAGACGCGACCGCGAAACGAAAAAAGCGATCATCAATTCATTCGCCGCCTCGAACGGCTATTCTTACTCTTACAGTGTCACTGGCTCGTCGGCGAACGGCAACGCTTACGCCTATAATTCCGGCGCCGCGCGGACGCGAAAAACCGAGCGCGAGTTTTTGCTGGAAATCGTCCGCGCCGAAAAAGATGCCGAACTACGCGGGCTGGCGTTCGCCAATTTGCAGCGTTTCCAGGATTGGGCGGCTGACGCGGGGGCGATTGACACGCTCGCGCGCCTTTACGACTCCGAAGCGGACGAAACGTTTAAAGTCTCGATCATTCGCGCTTTTTCCGGCGTCAAGCAAGCGCGCGCCGTTCAAAAACTGCTCGACATCGCCCGCAGCGACAAATCCGACAAGCTCCGCCTGGAAGCGATTTACGCCCTGCGAAACAGCAAAGACCCGGAAGTCTTAAAGTTTTTGGAGAATTTGATCAAGTGATCCCCGAAACTTCGGGCGAGACTGCCGCGGGGCGTCGTCGCCTCGGCGTTTTATGATTATGAAAAGTCTCGGCGTTTTATTTATCTTCATTTTTCTGACGATATTGTTTCCGTTTCAAAATCCGGCGTCGGCGCAGATACCGCCGATTGACGCGACTGCGGCGGCGCAATACTTTCGGGAGGCGAACGGCTTGTGCCGCCGCGACGACGGCAAGCTGTGGGGCGTTTCCCTGTGCGCCCCCGTGCTTTTGGTTGACCCGCAAACGCGCGCGGTTGTCGCAAATTTTGCAGACAAAGAAAGCGTCTTAGTGAAAAACGGAAGCGTTTTCACCGGACGGCTGCCCGCGAAGGTGAACGTCGCCAATACAGCCATGGAATGGGCTGGCGTGAAATGGACGATGATGATGCTTCCGCTGCCCGAAGACAAAATCCGCCGCGCCGGTTTAATGGCTCACGAGATGTGGCACCGCGTTCAAAACGACATCGGTTTTCCGGCGTCCGGCGCGGCAAACGATCATCTCGACTCGCGCGACGGGCGCATCTGGCTGCAGCTCGAATGGCGCGCGTTAGCAAAGGCTTTATCCGTTCGCGGCGAACAGCGCCGCCGGGCAATCGCCGACGCGCTTCTGTTTCGCGCCTATCGAAGAACTATTTTTCCGAACGCTGCCGCGGAAGAACGCGAAATGGAAATGCACGAAGGTCTGGCGGAATACACGGGCGTCAGGCTCGCCGGAAGCCCGAACTTGAACCGGCATTTAATTGACCTAAACCTCAAAGAAGCTGCGCAAAAGCAAACCTTCGTGCGCTCGTTCGCTTACGCCTCCGCACCCGCTTACGGCGTTTTGCTGGACGAAACCAAAGCGGATTGGCGAAAAAACCTGAAGAAAGACGACGATCTGGGAAATCTTCTGCGGGCGCGGCTTTCAGTCGAATTGCCGCAAAACCTGAAACAAGCGGCTAAATTTCGCGCCAAACATTACGACGGCGACCGGCTGCTGGCGCCCGAAGCCGAGCGCGAAAACAAACGCCGAAAACTTCTCGCCGAATACCGCGCCCGGTTGGTCGAAGGCGCGGTGCTGGCGATTCCACTGCAAAAGATGAATATGCAGTTCAATCCGGGCAATCTGCTGCCTCTCGACCGGCGCGGAACAGTTTACCCCGACATCAGAATCGTTGACGTGTGGGGCATTTTGACGGTTTCCAAAGGCGGCGCGTTGATGAATCCGACGTTTTCAAAAATTTACGTCCCGGCTCCCACCGATTTAACCCAATCGCCGATTCGCGGAGACGGTTGGACGCTGGAACTCAACGCCGGTTGGACGATGACGAACGGCGAACGGAAAGGCGATTACGTCGTAAAAAAATTGGAGTAGCAACCGCCCCGGCGCCGGAGCAAAAATGTCGCTGAGACGAGCGCCGGACAGCGAGACCGCCTTCAAAACGGCTGTGCGCAGCCGCCATTCAATAAGCAAGACGCAACAACCTCCCGTAATTTATGAAAATCCACATTTATACAATCATCTTTCTTATCTTAATAAACTTTTCTTCACCGACCGTTAAAGGACAAACACAAGTTCCTTCCGCTTCGCCGGGAGATGTGCCTCCACCGTATCAAATTCTGAAAAAAGGAATAGCCGAAAATAATTACCTAGCTCCGCTTTTAGAGCTGCGCGAGCGCGAAGCCGAGTATCTCGCCTCGCGGAGAAGAAAGGGGCAGTACCTCGATTACATGGCTTTAATCAATTCTTATGTTGGTGATTACGCCGCGCTCTACGAATACGAGGAAAAGTTCCTGGAGTCTTTAGAGCCGGTGAATCGAACGCGGGCGAGCTTTGCCAAAGAAATTACCAGCTCTCCGATTGACCCCTATCAGCCGCGCGCGGCGCTCGCGGCAATCGCTTCAATGGCGGACGGTCAGCAGGTCATTATGATTAACGAAGAGCATAGAACACCGCTGCACCGCGCTTTTACGCTCCGACTGCTGCCGCTCCTCTACGCCGGAGGCTTTCGCTATTTTGCCGCCGAAACGCTCAATAAGTCCGACGCGGCGGAGTTGAACCGGCGCGGTTACCCGACGCAAAAAAGCGGAACTTATTCCGCCGATCCGGTGTACGGCGATTTGATTCGCACGGCGCTCAAAGTCGGCTTCAAAGTCGTTCCATACGATGTTGACGATCTTAACTGCACGCCGCAGCCGGATAATCCGTTGTCGTGCCAGGACGAGCGCGAGCGCGGGCAGGCGCAGAATCTTTATGACCGCATTTTGAAACAAGACCCGCAAGCGAAAATTCTCGTCCACGCCGGGCGCGACCACAACGCGGAAACGCAGGAAGAAGGATTTTCGATGATGGCTTGGCATTTCAGAGACATCACGAAAATCAACCCCTTCACGATAGACCAGATGCACCTGAGCGAGCGGCGCAATCCGGCGGACGAGGAACCGCTCTACCGTTACGTGACAGGCAAATGGAAATTGCCGGAGACGACAGTCTTTCAATCCGCGGACAGAGATTTTTGGAAAGCGGGAACGAACCACGATTTAAAGGTTTTCCATCCGCGAGCGCGGTATGAAAACAATCGTCCGACATGGCAACACCGAGGAGGATGAAGAAAGCCGCACCGCATAGATTTCAAGAAATTAAGACTTCCGGCGAAGCGGAATAAATTCGACGGTCACGAACCGATTCTCGTGCAGGCTTTCGCTGCCGGAGAAAGCGCGGACGCCGTTCCCGTTGACCAAATCATTCTTTACCCGAACAAGGAGATTCCGGTTTTGATGCTGCCGAAGGGTAATTTCCGCGTCCGCGCGATAGACAAAACGGGAAACGTTTTGCGGCAATACGAGAAAAATTAAATTAATATTCGGCGAAATATGTTGTCTTGATGAGCAATTATTCAGCCAGCTCAGCCGAGCATTTCGCCGCCCGACTTGACGATTGCGCCGACCGTCGGCGACGCGGTGAGCGGATTTTCAAGAATCATCAATGAAGCCGAAAAATTACTCAGCTTTCCTAAAAAATCCTGAAACCTTTCCGTTATTTAAGGAACTAATACTTTTATTAAATTCCACTTTTTGAAGATCGGGAGATGACGGAAAAATCAAAATTATGAAAGTTAAAATTTACGGGCTTTATCTGCTTTTAATAATAAGTTTATTTGTATTTTCACCTGCCGCCGATGCGCAGAATGTTCAAAATCAGCCGCCGAAAGAGGATTCGCCGAATCCATTCACCGTTTACAACAAGGGCATTGCTGAAAACAACTATCTGACGCCGCTCGTCGAACTGCAAAAGGACGAATTCACGAAATCCGAGCAGTGGCGCGGCGTCGTGCCGGATTTGCTCGCTTATCTTTATTCGTTCGCGGGCGAATACAAAACCGCTTACACTCAGCTCGACCGAGAACGTGATAAATTTCTCGACGTGCCGTATTACAAAGACTTGACGAGTTCGCCGATTGACGAATACGAGCCGCAAACGGCGGTCGAGACACTCGCCGCGCTCGCCGACAAACACCAGGTTGTGATGATCAACGAGGAACACGACACGCCGCTGCATCGCGCTTTCACGGCGCGGCTGCTACCCGTTTTATACGCCAGAGGGTTTCGATATTTGGCGGCGGAGACTTTCGTCAACACCGAAGAAGCAATGAAGCGCGGCTATCCGACGCATAAAACCGGCTTTTACACGGACGATCCGGTTTTCGGCGAGATGATCCGCGCGGCTCTGCGCCTCGGTTTCAAACTCGTGCCGTACGAACATCCGTCGGAAAAACTTATCGAATGTCGTAAGCAGAAAGCCGCCGACTTTTGCCAAAACGAGCGCGAGCGCGCCCAGGCGCAAAATCTCTACGACCATATTTTGAAGAACGACCCGCGGGCGAAAGTTTTGGTTCACGTCGGACGCGGGCATAACCAGCAGATAAAACTCGAAACTTGGGCGCAGATGGGCTGGCACTTTA
>CADCUR010000127.1:974-4931 GCA_902805935.1 uncultured Pyrinomonadaceae bacterium | reverse complement strand
GCATCAGTCCGGCACTTGCAAACTGAAATTAGTTGTCGAATGGAATTTTAATAAGTTGCGAGTTTTCTCATAAAATGACCGAACAGACGAAAATAGTGATCGCCGACGATCACCCCATCTTCCGTGCAGGACTTCGTCAGGTGGTTGAATCCGACCGGATGTTTACCGTTGTCGGCGAAGCGTCCGACGGTGCGGCGGCGCTCCAAATGATTGCGGACCTAGTGCCGGACATTGTCATTACGGACATTAATATGCCGGGGCTGAGCGGATTTGAAATCGCGGGCGAAATGCGGCGGCGCGGTCTGCCGGGCGAGATTGTGCTGCTGACGATTCATGATGAAGAGGCGATGTTTGCCCGGGCGATGAGTCTCGGCGTGCGCGGCTACGTCGTGAAGGAAGGGGCGACCGCCGACATCGTTAATTGTCTGCACGCGGTTCGGCGCGGGCAAAGCTTCACCAGCGCGGCGGTAACAGGTTATCTTTTCAATCGCGCAAACGGAAGCGCGAGACCGGTTGAAGGACTCGGCTCGCTGACCGCCGCCGAGCGCAAGGTCCTGCGGTTGATTGCGGATCATAGAACAAGTCGCGAGATTGCAGCTGAGCTCGGCATCAGCGCGCGGACGGTAGACAATCATCGCAACAACATCTCCGCTAAATTGAATCTGCGCGGCAGTCACGCGCTCGTCAAGTTCGCGCTTCAGAATCTGGGAGAAATCTAAGTTCTCTGAAATTTAAGTCTTTATTTCTCTAGTTAAGGCTTATCAAACGGATTCTTCTTTTTATAATGGAAACCGGTCTCAAAAGCAGAAACTTTCGCCGTCGTTTTTTACAAGCGGCGCTTGTCCTGCTTTTCGTCCTTTATCTAACCTCGAACGCCATTGCCGCCGGGCAGAAGTATTTCAAAACCTGGACGACCGAGAACGGGCTGCCTCAAAATCATGTATCCTACATCGCACAGACGCCCGACGGTTATCTCTGGCTGGCGACCTTCGACGGGCTTGCCAGATTCGACGGCGTTCGTTTCAAAGTTTTTAAGAGCGCCGACACGCCGGAGTTTCCGACGAGCCGGATCGTCAGTATGTTCCTTGATTCGGCGGGACGGCTCTGGCTCAAGTTCGACGAAAACCGGACTGTCGTCGTCTATGAAAACGGGCGCTTCAAAGGCTTTGTTAGGGGACGCGACTTCGAATCAGACTATTTCGACGAGAGCGGTATTTTTTTCGGTTCGGAAGAAAGCAGCCGCGCGCTTGCGAGCGAGTCCGAGATGATTTTTCGCGCCGGAGACCGCGAATACTTTTACGAGAACGGACGTTTCGCGATACGGTCTGCCGGAGAGTTAGTCGTTCCGGCGAAAGTTTTCACGACCGATTATACAGGCGCCTGGATTGACGACGTGGATGCGTTCGTCAATGTTAAAGACGGTCGGGCAGTTCGCTATCCGAAAGACGGTCCTTTGCCTTTTGCCGGGCAGAAGTTGTCTGCCGTCAGCAGCAGCGAAAGGAACGGCGTTCTTTGGTTTCTTGCGCCGGAAGGAAATTTCACAAGTCAATCATTCCAAAAAACAAGCCAGACACGACTATCCTCGTTCAGTGAAGGACGACTCGGATCTTTTCCGCTAAACGGCACACTCTTTTCTGTAAACTTCGATAAAGGGGCGAATTTATGGATTACGGACTACTCGCGCGGCATCTTCAAAATCGACGCCGAAATCGTTGCGGCAAACGATCCGAAGCGTTTCGATTGGCGGCGCTTTACCGAGGCGGACGGGCTTTTAGGACCGGATATGCGGATTTTATTCGCCGACCGTGAAGGCAATCTGTGGGCAGGCTCGACAAGAGGTCTCCACTTCATTAATCCGGAACCGGCGGTCAAAGTTTTTTCCAAAGCGACGGGACTGCCAGCGGACAACGTTTACCCGATTATCGAAGATCGCTCCGGCACCGTCTGGTTCGGCGTTTGGAATGACTGGTTGATCAATTACCGGGACGGCAAGTTCGCATCAGAGTTCTCCCCGTTAGTGACGGCGCTTTTCGTTGATCGCAGCTCCCGTTTGTGGAAGAACGGTGTTTTTGGCGAGATTTTTGTCCGCGAGAACGAGCGCTGGGTGCCGGTTGATTATGGCAAAGGCATCAACAAGCAATCGATTGACTGGGAAATATCGTTCATTACCGAAGATAAAGAAGGCGCGATGTGGTTCGGCAACCGGTTCGGACTCGTGCGCTACGCGAACGGCGAATCGCGCCTCTTTACCACACAGGACGGACTTCCTTCAGACACTGTAACTTCCTACCTGATCGCCCGAAACGGCGCGATGTGGATCGGCACGACGGGCGGGATTGCGCGTCTTGAAAACGGTTCATTTCACGCTTTTACCGAAAAAGACGGACTCGCCGGAAATTTTACGCGCTCGTTTTATGAAGACGACGAGGGAACCGTCTGGATCGGTGGCTACGACAACGGACTGACGCGATATAAGAACAAATCTTTCGCCAAGATTACCAGGCGCGACGGATTGTTCAGCGAAGGAGTCTTCTGCATTCTCGAAGACGACGGCTGGTTTTGGATGAACAGCAATCAAGGCATTTACCGCGTCCGACGGCAGGAGTTGAACGATTTCGCGGACGGCAAAATCGAATCGGTCACGTCCGTCTCATACGGACCGGAAGACGGTTTATACAATGTCGAGGGAAACGGCGGAAAACAGCCCGCCGGTCTCAAAGCCTCTGACGGTAAACTCTGGTTTCCGACCGCGGGCGGCGTCGCCGTCATCGACCCGAAAACCGCGCGCCGCAATCTGCCGCCGCCCCCCGTCCTGATCGAAGAAGCGCGGATCGATCAGAATGAAACGAAAACCAATTTTGACGAAATCCGGCTCGAACCCGATCAATCGGCGCTTGAAATTGACTACACGGGACTCGGATTTGTCGGCGCGGAACGAACCAGATTTCGCTACCGGCTAGAAGGGCTTGACGAGAACTGGACTGACGCCGGCACGCGCCGCACCGCTTACTTTTCTCATCTTCCTGAGGGCGAATATATGTTCCGGGTAACAGCCGCCAATCAGGAGGGAGCGTGGAATCCCGAAGGCGCGACTGTCAAAGTCGTTATCGTGCCGCCGTTTTATCGTAAATCGTGGTTTTATGCGCTGGCGATTGTTAGTGTCTTTGGCTTGATAACTTTTATTTACCTGTCTCGCGTTCGGAGGCTTCAGGCGCTCAACCAATCGCGCGCGGAGTTTTCCCGCCACCTGATCGAGTCGCAGGAAAGCGAACGGCGGCGGATCGCGCTCGAACTTCACGACTCGCTCGGGCAGACGCTCGCGGTGATTCGCAACCGGACGATGATGGGTTTGGGCGCGGAAAATTTCCCGCAAGCGATAGAGCAGTTTCGTGAAATCTCAGAAGCCTCGACGCTCGCGCTCAGAGAAACGCGTGAGATTGCCCACAATCTGCATCCCGCTCAGATCGA
This sequence comes from uncultured Pyrinomonadaceae bacterium, assembly GCA_902805935.1. Lineage (GTDB taxonomy): Bacteria > Acidobacteriota > Blastocatellia > Pyrinomonadales > Pyrinomonadaceae. The sequence continues at coordinate 1,463 of CADCUR010000127.1, read as the reverse complement.
AAATCTCGGACTGACGACGGCGCTCCGCACGCTCATCAAATCAATCGAAAGCGCCACTGGAATTAAATGCGAGGCGGACATTGCCGAGGTTCCCGACTCGCTGCCTTACGAGGCGGCAATTGTCGTTTACCGAATCTCACAGGAAACCTTGAGCAACATCATCCGCCATTCGGACGCGAGCCTCGTCCGCTTTACTTTGCGTATTCGGGAGTCGCGTCTCGTCCTAACTATCGTGGACGACGGGCGCGGATTCCAAGAAGACCAGATTACGAAAGGTCTCGGTCTGAACGGCATCCGCGAGCGCGCCCTGATGATCGGCGGTGAAGTCAGTATCGTCTCGCAACCCGGCGAAGGAACACGCACGACTTTGACGCTCGACCTCGACGGGCACTAGGCAGCTACCAGCCAAAACCAAAATCCAAAACTTCTAGGTAATAATACTCATATAAAATGAGCGATATTGCCTATGCAAAATGAGTAATATACTCC
>CADCUR010000127.1:0-964 GCA_902805935.1 uncultured Pyrinomonadaceae bacterium | reverse complement strand
TACTCCCTATCCAAGATTCTTCGGCGGCTCTATGATTTCATTCATAAACCTAATGATATTAATTGCTGAAGACAACCCGTTGATGAAGAAACTGCTGCGCGGTATGGTCGCCGATCTCGTTGCGCTGATCGTCGAGTGCGCCGAGGGCGAGAGGGCTTGCCGTCTAACTTCATTCCTGTCGAATCGAACAGATAAAAGTATCAAATGGTTTGAAACTCTACCTAAAAATTAAAAAAACATTTGTAAGTTGCCGTGCGGTAACTTCCGTTATTCAACCCTGCGCTAGTTAAACTTTAACGGCGCATAACAATTTTCTTAAGGATATAAATTTATGAAATCGAACAAATTCAATCGCATTATTGCGGTAATGCTAACAACCGTCATGACCTCTATACTAATTACCCCGACTCTGGCTTTTGCCAAATACGAGGGAAAAGACAAAAAGACCGCTTCTAAAAAGAACTCGCCTGATGTGCGCGCAGCAGTTCTAGAAAGCATACGAACACAAGATGGTCGAACCGAGTTTTCCCCCGAAGAACTCGAACAGATGCGGAGCGCGCTGCTTGAACTGCTCGACAGTGTTCAAGAGTTTGCTGCCCTGATGTCGCCCGAAGCCAGGAGCAAAGCAGGAATGAAAGATTTTGGCGAACCGCTGACCGCTGACCAATCCGATGAGGTCAGAACCCAGATTCAGAATATGTCCGGTCAGGAACTTACCACTTTAAGAAAGGCACTGAATCCGGCTAAAATGCGGACAAAAATTGCAGCTTCACGGACAGCACTCAATGAATACAAAGATAGTGTGTCAGAAGGCACTTCCGAAGGAGGTAACAGACCCGGACTCCCCGGCATAACTTCTTATTGCGGCGCTCCTGTCTCGTCATCAGCAATTATTGCTGCCGATGCAATTTATTTCATCGCTGAGGGAGTCAGAGATATAGCGCAAAACGTTTGTAACCAAGTC
>CADCUR010000126.1:4599-4968 GCA_902805935.1 uncultured Pyrinomonadaceae bacterium | reverse complement strand
ACCTCTCAAAGAAGAAGCGTCGAAACCGAAACCTTCTTCAAACGAATCTTCGGTTAATTGATCAATCGGGTAAGACAGATGATGCCAAGCGCCCGGCAAATCCGTAAAGCGGATGGACACAAATTTCGCGCCTTGGTCGGCGGCATAATTCAATACGTGCTTTGCGTTCATTAAATCTCCTATTTTATGTTTGGATGAATAATTTTTCGGATGGCTTTCGCGCCTCTTCAAGCGCGAGATTAAAACAGATTTTACAACACTCGCCGTCAACTTCAAAGCGATATTTTCAGTTATTTAAAAATCGATTGATAAGTAAAGATTTAATCAAAACAAATTCCGATTTATCTTTTCGACTTCTTTTCAAATCTT
>CADCUR010000126.1:0-4589 GCA_902805935.1 uncultured Pyrinomonadaceae bacterium | reverse complement strand
AACTAAAGCTCTAAAATTCACCGTTTTGAATCGTCGGCTATTTCTTCGTCTTCATCGGCTTTGTAAATTTCGTAACCGTATGCGTCGTCGTAATAATAGCTTTTCTCTCGCTGGTCGTCGCTCCAATTTCCCCGCTCGTCGGTTTTTTCGGGCGAATGAATTTCCGCTATTTTCTCTTCGCGCTTCGGACTATCTTTTTCCGGTTTCGTCTTTTCGGGCATAAATCATTTATAATTCTTTGAAACCTTTTCTGGCAAATCTCTCGAAAGAAATTATGAAAATCAAAAATTATCTTTTAACCTTCGGGCTAATCGTCTCTTCGATTATCTCGACTTATTACGCAACCGCCACGACGACGGCGCAGCAAGGCGCGACGCAGCCGCAAGCAATCGCCACAGCCGACAACGAATATCAGGTCGGCGCGGTTCTGTTTATGCAAAGGGCGGCGGAATTTCGCGCTCTTGCATATCAGGCTTTTAACATTGCCCGTATGCGGCTCGACGAGGATTTCGACAAAAAGAATCTGAAAAAATTAGCAAAAGCCGAACGCAAAATGACTCGCGCCGTCGTCGTGGACATTGACGAAACCGTTCTTGACAACTCGCCGCACCAGGCAGAATTGATAAAAAACCGAATGCCTTTTACCGGCTCGGTTTGGACGGCGTGGGTCAATCGTCGCGCGGCGAAAGCGATTCCCGGCGCGGTCGAATTCCTAAAATACGCCAACTCGAAAGGCGTGCGCGTCTTTTACGTTTCCAACCGCAATGAAGCCGAAAAACAAGGCACGATTGATAATCTAAAAACCGTCGGCTTTCCTGACGTTTCCGACGAAACCGTGCTTGTCCGCACGACCGAATCGGGCAAAGAGCCGCGTCGTCAATCAATCTCGGCAAAGCATCGAATCGTTCTCTTGATGGGCGATAATCTCAACGATTTGTCGAACGTCTTCGAGCGTAAAAGCGTCAACGACCGATTTGCGGAAGTTGACAAAACGCACGAGATGTTTGGCAGAAAATACATCGTTTTGCCGAACGCAATGTATGGCGATTGGGAAAGCGCGATTTACGAATACGGACGCTTGAGCGAAGTCGAAAAAACCGCGAAACGAAACGCCGCGCTCGAATCATACTAAAAATTTTCACTTCTATAAATATAAAAACACTCTAATGATTATTATGAAACGCTCGGGTTTATTACTGATTTCGGTATTTATACTGCAAACGGCATTAGTTTTCGCGCAAACTTTGACTGTCCGCGATATTATGCGCGAGCCTTCGATTGCCGGAATGCGTCCTGACTCGGAAAGACTTTCGCCCGACGGCAAACTCGTCGCTTTTTCGTGGAACGCCGAAGGACGCGAACCGCGCAATCTTTATCTAATGCCAACCGGCGGCGGCGAAGCGAAAATAATCGTGGATGCGGAAAAAAATTACGAAGCGAGAACGCCCGCGCCGGAAAGCAAATTGAATTACGGCTTGATTGTCCGCGACGATTTTGCCAAAGCGCGCGAGAAAAATCTCGGCGGCGCGGAGTTTTCGCCGAACTCGAAACGACTTTTGTTCACGCAGAACGGCGATGTTTACGTTTTGGAAATCGAATCTCAAACAAACGCGGTTTCGGTTCCGAGACGCATTACCCGAACGCAAGGCGCGGAATTTTCCGCGCGGTGGCTTGACGACGCGACAATTCTTTATCAATCGGGCGGAAACTTTTTCGCGCTTAGTATCGAGAAAACATTTCTTGCGCAATTAACCAGAGAAGCGAATCCGCAAACATTCGTTTCCGTTTCGTTCGCCGCGCCTACCGAAGACGCAAAACTTCTGGCTTACGCCGTCTCTGACGGCTCGCGCCAGCGCGCTCTGTTCGTGCCAAATTATTTGGATGAATTCACGCTTGCGCCGACGTTCCGGCGCGGCTTTACCGAACAAAAGGTTTTCGTGACGAAAACCGACGGAAGTTTGGAGCGACCGTTTGAAATCAAACTGCCGAAAGCCGAAGGCGCGGCGTATTTGCGCGGCGTAAAATGGGCAGCGGACAATCAAGGTTTAATCGTTGACCGCGTTGACAAAGATACGAAACGCCGCCAGCTTTTTTACGTTCATAATGTCGGCGGCAAGGACGAGCAGACGATTTTAATAACCGAAGAAACCGATGCGAAGTGGATTGGCGGTCTGTCGCGCATCGTCGAACCGAATCCAAAAGACAGCGCGCAAATTTTATTCGCTTCGGAACGAGACGGTTTCAATCATTTGTATGTGGCGACTTTGGAAAAAAAGAAATCTGAGCCTAATTCGGCGAGCGAGATTCGGCAGGAAAACTCGACCAACGCGGGATTTTCTTCGACCGTCAACATCAAACAACTGACCAAAGGCGCGTTTGAAATCGAATGGGCGAAGTGGCAAAAAAACGGCGGACAAATCATTTTCTCTTCGACGGAAAAAAACACAGCGACGCGCGAGTTTTACTCTTACGACTTAAAAACGAATGAAAAACGCCAAACTCCCGCGACCGACGAAGGAATGAAAACGAATCCGCAGTTTTCCGCCAAAGGCGACGAAGATTTTTTGCTGTATAACTTTTCGCGCTGGAACGCGCCGACGGAACTTTACGCGCAGCGAATTTGTCCCGAATGCCGCGGTCAGAATCTTCCTAAAAAATTGACCAACTCAATTTCCGAACGATTCAAACAAACAAGATGGAGCGAGCCGCAGTTCTTTTCGTTCAAAGCTAAAGACGGCAAACAAATTCCGGCGAAAATATATCTGCCGAACGGTTTTGATAAATCGAAACGATATCCGATGGTAATTTTCGTTCACGGCGCGGGCTATCTGCAGAACGTCATCAACGGCTGGAACAATTATTACCGCGAGTTTATGTTCCACACGATTTTGACTGGGAAAAATTACGTCGTGCTTGACATTGATTATCGCGGTTCAGCCGGTTACGGGCGCGATTTTCGCACGGACGTTTACGACTTTCTCGGCGGGTCGGATTACGAAGATCACATTGACGGAATTGATTACGCAGTGAAAAATTATGCGGTTGACGCGAATAAAATCGGCGTTTACGGCGGCAGCTACGGCGGTTTTATGGCGGAAATGCTCGTGATGCGCGCGCCCGAAAAAATCGCGGCGGCTGCTGCTCTGCGCCCGGTCGCCGATTGGAAAAACTATTTCGCCTCGTCGCCCGTTTACACAACCGAAAGATTGGGATTTCCCGATAAAAACCCGGAAGCCTATAAACGTTCGTCGCCGATTTCCTACGCCGATAAATTGCAGAAACCGCTTTTGATTTTGCACGGGCTTGTGGACGACAATGTTCACGCGCAGGATTCAATTCAGTTGATTGAAAAATTAATTCGATTGGAAAAGACGCAATACTTTGAAGCAATGCTTTACCCATCGGAAAATCACGCCTTCTCGCGTCCGACGAGTTGGGCTGATGAATATGAGCGAATTTTGACTTTTTTTGAGAAACATCTAAAATGACTTTTCACCACAGAGGCACAGAGTTTTCCATAAAGACTTCCAAAACAAATTATTTTCTTGTTTTTGTCTCTGTGTCTTTGTGTCTTTGCGGTAAATAAACTTATGCGAATACTTGTTACCGGCGGCGCGGGCTTTATCGGCTCGCATTTGTGCGAAAGATTGCTTAACGAAGGCAACGAAGTCATCGCGCTCGACAATTTTTTCACCGGCAGACGCGAGAACATCGTTCACCTGCTCGACAATCATCAATTTGAATTGATTCGCCACGACGTGACCGAGCCGATTCTGCTCGAAGTTGACCAGATTTATAATCTCGCGTGTCCCGCGTCGCCCGTTCATTACCAGTACAATCCGGTGAAAACCGTCAAAACCAGCGTGATGGGCGCCATCAATATGCTCGGAATGGCAAAGCGTGTCCGCGCCAGAATTTTTCAGGCTTCGACCTCGGAAGTTTACGGCGACCCGCTCGTTCATCCGCAGACGGAAGATTACTTCGGCAACGTCAACTGCATCGGAAATCGCTCATGTTACGACGAAGGAAAACGCGTCGCCGAAACTTTGTTTATGGATTATCACCGGCAGAACGGCGTTGACACGCGTATTGTGCGAATTTTTAACACTTACGGACCGAAGATGCTGGAGAACGACGGTCGCGTCGTCTCGAATTTTATCGTCCAGGCGCTACGCGGCGAAGAGTTGACGATTTACGGCACGGGCAATCAGACGCGCTCGTTTTGCTATATTGACGATTTAATCGAAGGATTTATACGCCTGATGAACACTGAAGCCGAAGATATTCATTTGCCGGTCAACATCGGCAATCCCGGCGAATTTACGATGAACGAATTGGCAACCGAAGTCGGCAAAGCTATCGGCAAGGATATAACCGTTAAAAATATGCCGCTGCCGCAGGACGACCCAAAACAGCGGAAGCCGAACATCGAACGCGCGAAAAATCTTTTGGGCTGGTCGCCGACCGTTCCGCTTGCCGAAGGTTTGCGAAAAACCGTCGCCTACTTTGCGGAAAGAATCGGAGGATAAAAGAATGTTGTTTTCGTCGAAAATATAGGAGAAAAATTATGAGCCTTGAAAATAGGATAA
>CADCUR010000125.1 GCA_902805935.1 uncultured Pyrinomonadaceae bacterium | reverse complement strand
GATTTAGACAGACGGAGACACACAAATGCCTCTCGAAGTTGCGGATTGTTTTCTTTGGAACTCGCCAAAGTTTTTATCGAAGAAAACAATCTTTCCAAACTCTCTGCCTTTTTTGTTTTGTTTGAAAGTTTTCCTAGACGCCGCATCTTCGCGCACGACCAGGCAAAACTTTCAAACCTTTTTTCGGTTATTCAATTGTCAAACATCTTAAAAACGAGAAAGGAGCGACAACTTTCGAGTCTCTCAAGAGAAACTTGCGTTATCGCTCCTAAAACAAATTCGAGTTTTCTAAAACTAAACTCGTTAAATTTTTACGTTTCGGGAGCGGAAACAAATCGCTCCCGCTTTTCTAAATCTTTCTCTCTGTGCGGTCTAAGCCGCCGAGTTTCGTCTGATAAATCGGATTATCAAAACCGGCACACAAAGATACACTCAGACTGACGCTGAACCGCATCTCTCTTGGTGCGGGCGAGCCGGTCGGTATCAAGTTTTTGTGTGTCCAGGTTTGCGACATTCGTTTATCTCCTAAAATTTTTCGCGTGCCTTTCGGCAAACAGTTGAAAGTTTTAGCACGCCTCAAAAACGCTTGTCAAGCACTTTTTTGAAAATTTTTTTCAAATGCGAAATTTAAATCAGAAATGACGAAAGCCTTTCGCTTGTAAAATCTCCGACTTTCCTTTACTGATAAGTTCAATTATTCCCGCATTTGGCGTAACACTTCCGATTTGTGAAATCTGATGCTTTTTTAGTTCTTTTTCGACCTGAAATTTTTTTTTCGGATTAACGGTAAAAAGCAATTCAAAATCTTCGCCGCTGTATAACGAAAAATTTACCATCTCAGACGAATTAAAAAGAGAATGAAATTTTTCCAAATCAAATTGGTCGGGAATTTTATCGTCAAAAATCTTTGCTCCGACTTTGCTTTCACGACAAATGTGATTTAAATCGGCAACCAGACCGTCGCTCGAATCTATCATCGAAGTTGCTAAGTTTTTGGCGCCTAAAATTTGTCCGATTTCCGTTTGCGGATTAGGTTTTAACTGCCGCAGCAGCAGATTCTTGTATTTTGATTTTTCGTATCTCTCGCCTTTTTCCAAAAGCCTCAAACCCGCCGCCGCGCCGCCGAGTTCGCCGGTTAAGAAAATTAAATCACCGGCTTTCGCACCCGAACGTAAAATCGCTTTTCCTCGTTTAGTTTCGCCCGCGGCAATCGAATCAATTACGATTTTGTCGGACGTTTTTGAAACATCGCCGCCGATTAACTCGACGTTGAATTCGTTCGCCAGCGCAAACCAGCCGTCGTAAAACTTTTCGACGAAATCCGTTTTCCAGACTTTTTCGGGAACGCCAATCGAGAGCATCGCCCAAACCGGTTTCGCGCCCATCGCCGCGACATCCGAGAGCGAAACCGCCAACGATTTGTGTCCGACGAATTCAGGCGTCGTCCATTCGAGTTTGAAGTCTATGTCTTCGACGAGCAAATCGGTCGTGATAACCAAGTCGGTTTTGGAATCCTTCGGCAGAACGGCGCAGTCGTCGCCGATTTTTTGTAACGCGTAACGGCGGCGAACGGTCTCGATAAATTGAAATTCGGTTTTTTCTGCAAAATTTATTGACACAAGTTTATTAAATCCTTACAATAACGGCGGCGGAATACACAAAAAACATTAACATAAAAAGAGGCGATAATGGGATTTCCTGAACGAGCGATACCTGAGAAGATATTCTTTAAAATCGGCGAAGTGTGCGATCTGGTCGGCGTGCAGGCGCACGTTCTGCGCTATTGGGAAACCGAGTTTCCGATGCTTTCGCCGCAGAAAAATCGTTCGGGGCAGCGAAGCTACCGGCGGCGCGACGTAGAGATCGCGCTGCGCGTCAAAGAACTGCTCTACGATGACCTTTACACCATCGCGGGCGCGAAAAAGAAACTGCAAATCGAGATGCGCGAATCGAGCCGCTTAAAAATTGTTCACTCGGAACCGTCGCCGGAGAAGGAAAATTACATCAAGGAAGTGAAATCGCCCGAACCGCTACCGCCCGCCGCAGATTACGCCGGAGAAAATCTCGATGCGGAAGAGTTTGAAGAACTCGAAAGTTTCGAGCCAGCTGCGCCGCTCGAAGTTCTTGACGACGAACGCCGCGAGGCTTTAAACTCGCTCGCCGCGCAACTGCTCGAACTGCGCGAAATGCTAAAATCGAACCGCACCGAAACCGCTGGTTCTCAGCAAAGAAAGTATTGAATTTGACAATCAATCGAATGGTTTTTAATCTGGATATGTAAATTTAACGGGACGTGGCGCAGCCTGGTAGCGCGCTTCCTTGGGGTGGAAGAGGTCGCAAGTTCAAATCCTGTCGTCCCGAGATTCAAAAAGAAAAGGCTTTGAAGTTTGCAAACTTCAAAGCCTTTTCTTTTTGCCGATGAAAAATCAAATATTTTTCTCGTTAGCCGAGACTTCTTCCGGCAAGGATTCGACCGGCTGCGTGGGCGGATACGTTTTATCCAGCAGCCGTTTGACGAGGTATTGATTGAAGAAAACGATAACCGCCGCCAAAGCGATCAAAACCGCGCCGGAAATCGGACTCCAGGAAACAGCGCCGCTGGCGAAATTGTTTTCTTGTTTGAACCGAAAAAAAGAATTTTCTAGCCAGAACGTTTGGGCGACCATAAAAACCGCAAAGTATAAAAGCGTAGTCCACATCGCCCATGAGCGGCGCGTTTTCCAAAGCACTACGTTTCCCGCAATCAGCAGAATCAAAGAGGAAACGAGCAAAAACATCCAACTGATATTCGAGTAGTAGAGATAATTGTCTCTGACTGTCGCCGGCGCGCCGATGCTTTGCAGCCAGCTAAACGGAAAATACAGCAGAACGCCCATCGCCAAAATCGCCGCCGCTAAAATTATCAGATAAATTCTATTCCACATAGACGAATTTTTAGCACAGTTGTAAACCCGATGTCTAAGGCGAAACACTGTTTATAAAACTTTCATTTAATCTGCCGCGTAAAATGTTCGCCGAATCAGAGCCGATGAAATCTTTTATAATTTCGGCAACCGGCGATGCCGAGCGTAACTTCAGAGTTTTCCCTTGCCAAAAGCGGGAAAAGAAACTAACAATAATTGTTATCCTTTCAACGAATATGGCGGATAACCTTGCCCTACAAGAAAACGTATAATTGAGAGGTAATTGAGAGAAATAAAGAATTATGAAATTGATATTTATTTTTTTATTAACCGCTTTTTTGAGCGCCTCATTAGCGGCGCAAAACGACAGTCAAACTCAAGTCCGCGGTTCGGTGAAAGACCCGGCGAACGCGGCGATTGCCGGGGCGCGAATTTTTTTGCTGAACGTAAAGACGCGTGCGGAAACCACGACTGTCAGCGGCGCGGACGGCTCTTTTACTTTTGCATCGGTCATTCCCGGCGATTATGAAATACGAGTCGTCGCCGAAGGATTCGCCGCGCAGACGCAAGCCGTCGAGGTCGCTGGCGGCGGAATAAACAATCTGGAAATCGCTTTGCGAATCGCCGAAAACCGCGTGACCGTGACGGCAGAAGTCGGACAAGTCGAAGAGATCGAAAATGTTCCGCAAGCCGTCAGCGTCGTCAACGCGAATGAGATTTTGCAACGCACGACATCGGTCATCGCGCAAATCGGCGAAGAAGAAGTCGGCTTAAACGTCCAGCGCACCAGCCCGACCATCGGCGCGGTTGTCGTGCGCGGTCTGACCGGCAAAAACGTCGTCAATTACGTTGACGGCGTGCGCTACACGACCGGCGCGCAGCGCGGCGGCATCAATACGTTTCTCAATCTCAACGACCCTTCAAATTTCTCGACGGTCGAAGTTCTGCGCGGTCCGAACGCCGCGCAATACGGCTCCGATTCGTTGGGCGGAACGGTTAATCTTTTAACGAAATCGCCGGTCTTCGGCGACACTCCGAAATTCGGCGGCGAAATCATTCCTTTTTTCGGAACTGCCGACCGAAGTTTCGGCAGTTCGGTTCTTTTGAGTTACGGAACGAACAAGCTCGGCGGCTACGTCAATGTCTTTGGGCGGCGCGTCAACACCTTGCGCACGGCGGACGGCATTGATTCGCACTCGGCGATCACGCGCTTTCTCGGATTGCCGTCCGACGTTCTTTACGACCGCAGCCCGAACACCGAGTTTACGCAATACGGCGGCGCGTTTCGTTTGAACTACGCGCCGACGGACGACCAGCAAATCGTTTTGTTTTACCAGCGCGGACAGCAGGACGAAGGCAAACGCTTCGACCAATTGCTCGGCGGCGACGGCAATCTGCTCGCCGATTTGAGAAACTTAATGCTCGATTTCGGCTATTTGCGTTACGTCAAACAAGACTTCGGCTTTTTCGATTCGGCTTCGTTCACGATTTCCTACAACAGCCAGCGCGAAGAGCGCGTCAATCAGGGCGGACAGGGAAATCCGTTCGGCGAAATCACCAACCAATACGAACGCACCTCGTCAACCGGCTTTTCATTTTTCCTAGAAAAACAACTGCCGTTTAGAAATACGTTTTTATTCGGCGGCGATTTTTATCACGAAAAGGTAAACTCTCCGGCGTTCACGACTGATCCGGCGACGCGCGTCGTCAGACTTTCGCGCCCGCGCGTTCCCGATGAAGCCAGTTTTGATTCGGGCGGTTTGTATATTCAGGACGCTTGGCAGGCGATTCCCGACCGCCTTCGCATTACGGGCGCGCTGCGTTACAGCGCGGCGGTTTATAAAGTTCGCGGCTCGGACAGCCCGGTCGTCGGCGGCAGAAGATTGTTCAACGACGATAGTTTGCGCGTTGATGATTTCTCCGGTCGCATCGGCGCGGTCGTCCGCATCGCCGGCGGCGTGCGCGCGGCTTTTAATTACAGTCGCGGTTTCCGTTATCCGAGCATTACCGATTTGGGAACTCTGGGACTTACGGGCGACGGATTTGAAGTTGATTACCTGACGGCAATCAATTTGGGCGGCACCATCGGCACGACGGCTGGCGCGAACGCGGTTTCGACCGGCTTGCCCGTTACCAAACAGCGTTCGGAATTCAGCAACAACTACGACGCGAGTCTGCGCTGGACGCACAAAAGATTCGATACGGAGCTGACGGTCTTTCGGCTCGATTTGGAAGACACGATTACGAAACAGGCGTTGATTTTGCCGCCGAACGCAGTCGGGCAATTCTTGGGCGACCAGCCGATTACCAATCAACTGGCGAACGGCGTGGTTTTCGTGCCGCTTTCGACCGCGCCGGTTCTGGTGCGCTCCAACTTTACATCGGCGAAACTGTTCGGCGTCGAATACGAGTTGGAGACGCGCATCACCAGAGATTTTCAATTTCGCGGGAATTTCACATACATACGCGCCGAAGATAAAGATACCGGCTTGCCGCCGAACATCGAAGGCGGAACGCCGCCGCCGACCGGATTTTTGAGTTTGAAATACGCGCCCGCCGGTAAAAAATTCTGGGTCGAAGGCTATACGACGATTGCCGACCGGCAATCGCGCCTTTCGTCGCTCGATTTGTCTGATCGAAGAACCGGCGCGGCGCGCTCGCGGGCGCAGATTCAAAACTTTTTCCGGCGCGGCGCGTGCGTTTACGGCTTGACTACACCGGGCGCGACCGGCTGCGGTTCGGCGGGCGGCATTTTGATTGCGACTGGAGAAACGCTCGCTCAAGTGCAGAATCGCCTGTTGCCCGTCGGCGCGACCGTCAACGGCGTCACGATTGTTAATAACGACACCGCCGTGCCGCTTTTCACGTCGCTGCCGTCGTATGCGATTTTCAATTTGCGCGGCGGATTTAATTTCGGCGAGAAATCGCAACTTTTTGTCGCGCTGGAAAATATCTTTGATAATTTTTATCGCAATCCGAGTTGGGGAATTGACGGCGCGGGCAGAAATTTCACAGTCCAATACCGTTATAAATTCTAAAATGTAATATCGAAGAAATGAAAAAAAGGCGCGTAAACTCTCACGCGCCTTTTTTAGTTTTTCAGCTCTCAATCCGCGTCCCGGCTTGGGGTGAAAAATCCGCGAATGCCGGCGTGGTTGACGCGAACTGTGCCGGAGTCGGTCCGAAAACCGCCGGATTAACCGTAATCAACGCGCCGGTGTTCAAACCGAAACGGTCGCGGACAAATGCCGCGTTGTAATTTCTTAACTGCTCGGCGCGCAGCAGTTTGCGTCCTTGCGCTCCGACGTAAGAAACCGTCACCGTTTGATTTTTCCCGAATCCTTTTTCAAACGAGACCTTCCATTGCAGTGTGTAGGGCAACTTTAAATTTGGGTCGAAAAAGACGAAACTCGACGAATACGGCGGCGATGTCGTATCGAGAAACGGCTGCGGCTGCAAATCAATTTCGTTCGCCGGAAAACGAATCTGCGAGCCGGTCAAAGTTCTCGACGAACTATACGGAAAGCTATTGAAACCGTGCAGAGCCGTCCCCGTTCCCAAATCGTAATAAACGCCGAAACCAGCGCGAACGACCGCCGTTTGTTTTTCCGACAAGGTGTAGGCGATGCCGACGCGCGGCGCGAAATTTTTATAATCGGTGTTCCACTGTTTCGCTCCGGCGGGCGCGAGCGTCGCCGCCAGCGGATTTTCCAAACCCACGGCGGAAAACGGCAAACGCTCGCCCGACAGCGGCGGATTATACTCCCAGCGCAAACCGTAAGTCAGCGTCAGGCGACGATCGACGCGCCAGGTGTCTTGCCCGAACAGCGAAAGATTTTCGACCCTAAAGCCGGGGTTCGGCGCGAAACCCTGCACCGAAACCGATGTCGGCACGCCCGAAGCGCGGCTCGCCGGAGTTGCGAAAACGTAGGAAATCGAAATCGAGCGGCTATCGAAACGCGGCAGAAGGCGGCGGTAATCCGCGCCGAATTTTAGTTGATGATTGCCGGCGACGACCGATAAAGTATCAACAATCTGAAATTGCCTTTGGCGCGTTTTGACGGTTTTTCCCTGCGTTAAATTTGCCGACGAAACGTTCGCCGCATTGTTCTGCGTCGAAAGCTGGATGCTGACGGCGGTGTTGTTGCGGTCAACGAACGACGGAAAAATTAGCGAATCCGGCGGCGAAACCGCGCCGTCCGCCGCCAAGCCGCGAAACTCGAACGCGCCGTCGTTGTTGCTGAAATTAAAGCGCAGGTCGTTGACGATTTTCGACGAAAAGATTTGGTTGGAGCCGAGCGTCGAAGTTTGAATGTCGCTGGCAAAATAGTTTTCCTGACTCGCAAAAGCGCGGAAAGCCTGCGACGACGGCGCGGCGTTCCAGCGTCCGAAAAGCGAAACGCCTTTCGTCAATTAATGGTCAACGCGCACCGCCGTCGCGTCAACTTTCGACGGATACGAAAGCGCGGAAACATAGCGTTCCGTATCCGCCGGATCGCCCGCGCCGCGGGGCGCGTTCGGCAGCGGAAACGCGTTAAAAACCCCCCGCAAATTCTCCGGAGCGTTGCGCCGGGCGGCGAGCGACGGCACGTTGGCAATCAAAGTTCCCGGCTTCGTCTGGGCGGTGCCGAAAAATCACGTCGAAACCGAAAGCGAGCGGATGATAAAAAACCGGGCGATGCGAATTTACAACGAATACCGAGCGCGGCGCGAAAAGTATATGGGTGAAAACAAAAAAGGCGCGGTCGAATTGCTGCGCGATTAGTTCTGCGCCACCGGAAAATGTCTGCCGCCGAACGCGCGTTAAAATTATCGGCATTTCGCGTTGAGACGCGCGTCGAGTTTACATTCTCAAGTATTGGTTTGCGAAAAATTCTCGACAGCCGGCGGCTGAGCGGAATTTGCCGGTTATTTTTCAAGGTCGCATTAAGCTCTGAAACTTTTCCAATCGCCCCAGATCGCCAATGTTACGCCCGCCGTTTGGACGTTGACGAAAAGCGTTACGCCGTCTTTGCTGAAAACGGCTCCGGCAAACTCGCTGCGCTCCGCGCCGGGCGTGATGTTTTTGGCGAAGTCGGCGATTTTTCCGTTTGCCGTCAGAATGCGGAGAAAGTTTCCCGGTGTCGCGCCATACAATCCGTAATCGCTGTCCTCGCACAAAAAGATTAAATCGCTTTTCGGATGCAGGCAGATATTGTCCGGCATATCGAGTATCTGGCGGTCGGGCGACTCGAAGACGAGCGTTAAATTTCCCGCCTCCGGCGTCGTCGCTCGGTAAAGCCAAATTTGTCCGCCGCGCACGTCGCCGCCGCTCGTCGAAGCGAAGTAAACGCGCCCATCTTTTGCTGGAAAACAGCCTTCGAGCCGGGCGAAAATCGCCGCGCCGTTTTTCGCGCCCTGTTTGAAAACGGCTGACGAATCGGTGTCGGCTTCCGCCGGGTCGGGATTGTCAATCGTCAGCCAGTTCGTCTCCAAATTCGCGCCGACGGTTTGCCCTTTGCGAGTGTCGAAATTCGGTCGGTCTTTAACGGCTAAAACTTGCAGCGTTCCGCCCTCGGCGAGCCGTTTGTGACGTTTTGGAATGAAGCGGTAAAAGCCCGCCGGATTGTGGTCTTCGGTTTGGTAAACAATACCGGTTTTGCGGTCAACCGCGACGGCTTCGTGAACGAAACGTCCCATCGCTCGGAGCGGCACGGGCGGCAGATTGCTGTTCGCCGAAGCCTGAACTTCAAAACAATAACCGTGCGGTTTGGCGTAGCCGCCGATTTCTTTTCCGCCTTTCGTTTTAATTTTCGTCGGTCCGAGCGTCGTCTCCTCGCACGAAATCCAAGTTCCCCAAGGCGTTATGCCGCCCGCACAATTATTTAAAGTTCCGCTCAAACTGACGAAATCACGCTCCACTTCGCGCGTTTTGCGATTGATGACGAGCGTCGTCGTGCCGCCGCCAGCCGCCTCGTCGTAGTGATGCGTCGTGCCGATTGCCGCGCCGCTTTTCGGAATCTGATCGTTGATTTCGTGATTTCTAATGACGCGCCAGTCGCCGCCCGTTTGAAAAATTCCCATCGCGTCGTGCGCGCGCGGCGTGGCTCGTCCGTCAGCCATCACGCCGCCGACTTTCCCGATGACTTTATACTCGAAACCTTTCGGCAGCGCGAGATAAGTTTCGCTGGTGTTCTGCGCCGCCGTCGGCAGCAATTCGCCGAATCCGTGGGCGCGAAATGCCGCCAAATTTTTCGCTTCGGCAATGGCTTCAGCGCGGCGCGCAAATCCGCCGAAAGTTAAAACCGCGCCGCTGCTCGCCAGCGCCGCGCTGAATAAAAAATTACGACGATTCATAAATTCTCCCGTTTGTTGATTTTTTGTATTGAAAACCAGTTTAATCGAATGCTCGTTAAATGTCTGTTAAGCGGCGAAATTTATTCGCTGCAAATTCGTTACAGAAATTTCACGCGGATTTAATCGTCCGGTAAAACCCGCGACACATTTTGTTTATTTCCGGTTGTTAGTCTTGTCTTTTCCAATCAAAACAGCAAAACATTTGAAACCCGAAAAACCGGCGAAAGAAAAGATTTTAGAAGTCTTCGGCGGAGACGAGACTATTTCTCAAGAGGAATTGAAACGAACAAAATGTGCAAACGTAAATTCATTATTCATCAAAATTTGTCTATTTTTATTTTTATTCGTTGGCGCCAGTTTAGCTGTCCAGGCGCAAGTTGACACGGCATCAATCACCGGTTGGACATACCGCATTATGGCGGAAGAACTCGCCCGCGAAGGGCGCGTCAACGCGGCGCGGCTTAATGAAAACACGATTGCCGACCCGCGCGATTATTTATACGCCGAAATCTACGGCGAAATGCGCGATGCGGCGGTTGCCGTCGAGACGGGCGCGCCGGACGGCACGCAAATATCTTCTGACGGCGGTAATGAATCGCTGCGCGTCAACCGCAACGGTTATGTCCGCATCGCTTTGCGTCTGCCGCCTGAGTTATTAAAAAAGTCGCCGCTTTCGCTGGCTGTTCGGTGTCACAAAATCTCAACCGCGGCGGGTAAAAAAGGCGTCTGCCGCAACGTCAATTTGATTAAAATTGTGCGGCTCGATGCGAATTATTACGCGCGCGAAACGAAAATTAAATCGAAACCGCGCACGGTTAAAGCGGGTGAAGCTGTAAAATTTACGGCGGCATTTTAGTCGGCGGCGAAGCCTGCGATTCAAATAAAATGAGTTCCCGTCAAAATTTCTCGAACAATCAAATAAAATCTACAACTTTTTCCGCGAAGTTTAGCGTCTATAAACACGACAATCAAGCGGTATGTCGAAAAGCTGACTAATTAGTTTGCGCGAATGAATGTTTTCAAATTAGTTTGAGAAAGGTTTCTTTGGAGGAAGTAAAATGAAGATTTGTTCGGTTTGTCAACGTTGTTATGAAGATGCCGTCGCCGCGTGCGAAGAAAATCACGGTTCGTTAATCGCGGCGCGCGCGGGCGGGCGCGAGGTGATTGAAAATTATCGCCTGGATGTTTTGCTCGAAAGCGACGCGACGAGCGAAACTTACCGGGCGACGCACACGGCTCTCAACCGGTTTTTCACGGTGAAAATCATCGCGGCGGAAAACGGAAGCGATGATTTTCAACGCGAAGCGCGAGCCGCCGCCGGCATCGTTCATCCGAACGTCGCTCGCGTCTTTGAATCAGGCTCGCTTCCTAACGGCGACTTTTACGTTATTAGCGAATCGCCAGCCGGTCGCAGTTTGCGCGAGCATTTGAGAAGCGTCGGGGCGCTTTCGGAGACCGAAGCCGTCGCCGTTGCGAGACAAACGGCAGAAGCTCTGGCAGCGGCGCACGCGGTCGGAGTCATACATCGCGCCGTCAATCCGTCGAATATAATTCTCGATGCCGTCGAAGAAAATCGTTTGTCAGTTAAATTACGGAATTTTGATTTCGGCGCGACGGGCGAGCGAGCCGCCGTCGCCGTAATTTCCGCCGTCAACCCGCCGATTGACGCGCTGCGTTATTTATCGCCCGAACAATGCGCTTCCCAAGCGGTTGACGCACGGACAGACGTTTTCAGCCTCGGCGTGTTGCTTTACGAAATGCTCTGCGGGCGCTTGCCTTTCGACGAGCCGGCTTCGCCGACAATCGTTGACAAACAGATAAACGAAGAGCCGCTCAACCGTTTGCGTTACGACGTTCGGGCGTTGTTTACATATCTTTTAAAACAATCGCTGCAGACGAGCGCGGCGACGCGGCTTTCGTCAGCCGCTAATTTCGCCCGTCAACTGCGCCAAATCGAGCAGCTCGTCGCGCCGCCCGCCGGACTGTGGCGAGCGATGACGCAAACCGCCGCGCCGAATAAAATCGGCTCGGACGCGGCGGAGCTTTCCGGTCAAACGCCCGTTTCGCAAGCGGACGAACTGCCGAATGAAAATCTTCAGCCGCGAGAAATCGTCGCGCGCGCGAACGCCGACGCGCCGGCAGCGGCAACAGCATCGGCAGCGGCGATAAATCCTCCGCTTGCCGAGCAATCGCCTGTCGAGCAAGTTCAGGGAAATACGTTTAATGAAAATGATTTTCGCCGTCAGCCGCAAAGGATTTCTGTTGAGGAAGAAAAACCGGCTTTTGCCCCGAGCATAGAATCAGACGGCGCTTTACCCGCGTCCGAACCGATACGCGCCGAAGATGAGCAAGCCGAAGTTTCTTCGGCGCCCGAACCGGTTCCGTTCGTCGTCAAAATTCCGAGCGCGTCCGAATCGTTTTTCGCCAAAAGCGAAGAGCAGCCAATTCAATTAATTACTGCAAATGAAGAAGACGCGGTTGAACCGGTCGGCGCGGAAGAGGAAACGGTTGAGCTGAGCGCTCCGCAAACGTTTGAGTCAAGCGTTGCGGGCATTAAAATGCGGGAAGTGGTTGAACCGCGCGCCGCTGGCGTAAAGATGCGAGAAGTGCTTGAACCGCGCGGCGCTGGCATAAAGATGCGAGAAGCTGCTCCGCCGCGACGACAGGAAGAACTGCCGCGACAACAGGAACAACAGCCGCTACAGCCTGCGCAGGTTTCAGGCGATGTAATCGAGCCGCGCGACGCAGCAGCCAGGCGATTTGCGCCGAAGCGATTTCCGATGCTTTTCGCCGCGGCTCCATTGGCTTTGGCAATTCTCGGCGGACTGTTTATGTATTGGAACAACCAACAAACAGACCCGGTTGAAGCTCAGCAAGCAGCGGCGGCACAAGACGCGCCGACTGCTTCCGCACCGCAATCGCCGGCATTGACCCGCGAAACAAACGACGACGCCGAATTGACAACTGAACCGAGCAGCGGCGCGTTGGAAATAAATGAAACCGCGCCGCTTGCCGCCGGAGAGTCGCCTTTGACGGGGGCGAAACGCGACGTTCAAAATCAGCCGCGCCGGGAAACGCCCGCCGCCGCTTCTGCCGAACAGCAAGTGAACGAAGCGGTTATAAATCAACCGGCGCCCGAAGAATCGGCGGTAATTGAACGCGGCGACAACGAGACAGCCGAAAAACCGGCGACGGGCGATGACCATACAAAATTAAATTCTTCGCTCGACCAATGGATTACCGCGACGAACGCCCGCGATGTCGAGCGGCAGATGAGTTATTACGCGCCTAAAGTCAACGCTTACTACCAAACGCGAAACGCTTCGCCGGAAGCGGTGCGGGCTGAAAAAAGGCGCATTTTTGACAGTGCCAATGCCGTTGACATTCGTGCGGGCAAACCGGAAATCACTCTGAGCCGCGACGGTCGCACCGCGACGATGCGCTTTCGGAAAAAATACGCCATCAAGCAAGGAGAAAAAAACCGCAGCGGTGAAGTGATTCAGGAATTGCGATGGGTCAAATCCGGCGACGACTGGAAAATCGTCAGCGAGCGCGATGTAAAAGTCGTTAATCGTTAAAAGGCGAAACGGGCGGCTTCCAAAATTACAATCTGCTCTATTAAACGCGGCTGCAATACGGTTTTTCTGAAAAACCGTATTGCAGCCGCGTTTTGGTTGATTGCCGTATTTAACCTAATGTCTCCGACTAGTACGACGGCTAAAAACAAAAACCTAAAAATGCTTCTGTTCCATGGTTATTCCCGTCGGTTTTCATTATTTCTCGATTGTCTGAAATTTGCTCTAATTGTTAAGCTGTTAATCAAGCCGTAAACTTTACCGCATTAGACTTTTGTATGAATAATCTGCCGCGACAAATGCTGCGCCGAATCTTGGCTAAACACGGGAAAGACGTGTGCGGCGACGCGAGGCGCTGCGAAAATTTATTAAAGGACGCGTGCGGTTCTTACCGGCGCGAAATAAATGTTTTGGTGAATGCGATTGAAGAGCGCGTGCCGCTCGATTTGCTGGCGGCAAATCGTTCGACGCCGACGGAATTGCTTTTAACCAGACTCGAAAAACGACTCGAAGAGCAGACGGCGATGACCGCCGAAGCCGCTTCCTGGGCGGTCGGCTCGTGGGCGTTGGCATTAGACATTGCGACGGACGCCGAAATTGAGGCGAGAGAAAAGCGTGCGAAATCTTCGCCGCCGATTTCAAGCGCGGAAAAGATTTTGCCGAACAATCCGGCGGGCAACAGCAACGTCCCAAACGTCAATCGAACAAAACCCGTTCAACCGCCGAGAGCGCAAACATCTCCGCTGCCAAAAATTAATACGCCGCCGGTTATTCGGCAGCCGGCTAAAACGCCATCGCCTTCGCCGCCGGTATTTTCTCCGAAAAATAATCCGCCTGCCGCCGCGCCGCCGGTTCAGACGCAGACGGCAAATCCGCCGGTCATCGTTAAAAGGCGATTCGGGGTTTTTCGCAGTTGTCTGCTCGTGATATTTTTGCTCATCATCTCGTCAATCGTGCTTTTTCTCGGCGTCCCGTATGCGATTGAGGTGATGCGCGAAACGCAGCGCGAAAGAGGTGACGAACCGCCGCGCTTTCCCGTCCGCTAACCGTTTGCATTAATATTAAATCTTCGGGCGCATAAAATTCATACACAAATCGAATCGAATCTGCAGTCAGTCGGCGCAAATAAAGAATCGTTTTGTGGCAAAGCGATTGCAACAGACCGCAGAATTGATTTACATTAAAATTCAAAAAAGCAGAAAAGGAGAAACTTTTTATGATTAAACGACCGGGCGGCGAACTCGCTTCGAGACCGCTGCATTTTATATGGATCGCCGACAGCTCCGGCTCGATGGAGCAGGACGGAAAAATTCAATCGCTCAATACGGCAATCAGGGAAGCGGTGCCGCATATGAAAAAAGTGGCGGAAGACAATCCGAACGCGCAAGTTTTAGTGCGCGCCGTGAAATTTTCCAACGGCGCGCAGTGGCATATTTCGCAGCCGACGCCGGTCGCCGATTTCGGCTGGACGGATTTGTCCGCCGAGGGCGAAACCGATATGGGCAAAGCGCTCGAACTCGTCGCCGAACAATTGAAAATGCCGCCGATGAGCGACCGCGCTCTGCCGCCGGTTCTCGTTTTAGTTTCTGATGGACAACCGACCGACGATTTCGACGCCGGATTAAAGGCTCTGATGGATCAGCCGTGGGGCAAAAAAGCCGTCCGCATTGCCATTTCAATCGGCAAAGACGTTGATACGGAAGTTCTTCAGAAATTCATCGGCAATTCGGAACTCAAACCGCTCGCCGCCAATAGCCCCGAAGCGCTCGTCCGCCACATTAAATGGGCTTCGACCGCCGTTTTGAAATCAGCGTCGTCGCCCGCTGCCGGCGCGGAAGTTCCCGCCGGAACGGATACAGCAAACGTGCCGATTCCGACCGTCGCGCCCGCCCCTGACGCCGGAGCAGCAACGGCGACAACCGGCGGAACACAAAACGCCGGAACGTCGAACACTGCCGCGCCGCCGACAGGAACTCCTGCCGGTTCAGCAGGAGACCCGAACGACCAGAACACAGTTGACGACGTTTGGTAAAACATTAGAAATAATTCACGGACGATAAAAGGGATAAACGGAAATTACGAAAAAAATCTAGGAAATTTTGATTGAAAATCCCTTTTATCCTCTCCATCCTCGTGAGTTCTCATTTTAAGGAACGCAAATGGCAGAAAATAAAAATCCGATTGAATGGCGCGTCATCGGCGAAACCGTTCCCGGCGCGTCGCATCTTCGCGCCGCAATTCCGAATCAAGACAATATCTTGTTCGTCCGCGAATCGAGCCGCAGTTTGCCGATTATTCTTTGCGTCGCCGACGGACACGGCAGCCCGAAGTGTTTTCGCAGCGACCGCGGCTCGCGTTACGTCGTGAAAAAATCGGCGTATCTGCTCAGCGAATTTCTCGACGAACGGCGCGGCAGATTCGATACGGCGGAAATCGAAAGTCAAAAAGATTACCTGTCCGCAGAGCTAGTCCGGCGCTGGCGCGAAGCGGTCGAAGCCGATTTGAAAAAAGAGCCGTTCACCGAAAAGGAATTTGAAAACCTGGAAAAAAAATCCGACGCCAAAGCACGCAAGCTCGTCGAAGACAATCCGCTGCTTGCTTACGGCACAACGTCTTTAACTGTTGCGTTGGAGGAAGATTTCGTCGTTTATTGGCAGCTCGGCGACGGCGATATGCTGAATATTTCCGAAACCGGCGAAGTGACAAAACCGCTGTCCGAAGACCCGCGACTGCTCGCCAACGAAACGACTTCGATGTGTCTGCCGAAAGCGGAAAAGGATTTTCGCTTTCTCGTCCGAAAAATTCTCGCCGCCGCCGAAAGTCCGCAAATGATTTTGCTTTCGACCGACGGCTACTTAAATTCCTTTTCGAGCGAAGCCGGATTTTTTCAAGCCGGAACGGATATTTTAAATATGCTGGCGGCTGAAAACGGATTTAATGATGTCAGCGACAACTTGAAAGCGTGGCTCGAAGAAGCGACGCGGATGGGCAGCGGCGACGATTGCACCGTCGGCATCATTTATCGCCCGCAACTCGTTGGAAAATCCGAAAAAACCGAGCAATCCGAAACCGAAAAAGCGCCGCCGGCGGAAATGCCGCCCGCGCCGAACGCCACGCCTGCGAACGCCGCGCCGACTGATTCGCAATCGGTCACGCCTGAAAACGAAAAAGACGTAACGGTGACGATAACGATCAAAAAAGATAAAAATAAAATTTCCGAATCGTCATTCGCCGCGCTCGCCGAAACTGATTCCGCATCTTCAAACTTAAAGAATTTCTCCGACTAATTTATGAACGACGCGCCGCGTCAAAAACTCCGCGAGATTATCCGGCAGCACGGACGAGTAATTACCGAAAATCCGCGTCGGTGCGAAAATCTTTTGCGCGATTACTGCGGCGCATACCGGCGCGAGATTTCCGTTTTGACGATGGCGCTCGAAGAACACGCGGTTGCCGATCTGCTCGCTGCGTCTACTGCTTCGGCTGTGCCGCGGAAAGTTACCTTTGCTCGCTTAGCGCAGCGATTGTGCGACAATCTCGCTTTGTCGGAAACGGCAGCGCGTTGGGCAATCGAATCTTGGGCATGGGCGCTCGGCGTGATAACGGACGCGGAACTTAAAACGAGCCAGACTGAGCCAGAGGGAAAACAAAGCGAAATTGTACCGGCGAAAAATACTTCTTCCCCGCCAATCGCCGCTCCGACGACCCAGACAAAACAAAATTCATTATCGAATCAAACAGCGCAGAGAAAACAAACAACTCAAACGCAAACTGCAAATGTTAGAACTTTGAATTCGACTTTCGTAGTTTCCGCAAACGGCGGCGGAAATTTCACGAGCATTAATGAAGCGTTGCGAAACGTTCCGGCGAATTCGCGTCTTTTAATTCGTGAGGGTTTGTATCAAGAATCAATCGCGCTCGATAAAAACGTCGAAATCGAAGGCGACGGCGCGGTTGGAAAAATCATTGTCAGAAGCTCGAATCAACCTTGCGTTTCGATGCAAACCGAGCGGGCGGCAGTACGCGGTCTGACTTTTGAGGGGCGCGGAAAATCTTTTGGCAAATCGTTTTTCGCCGTTGACGTTCCGCGAGGCGAATTGATCCTGGAAAACTGCGACATCAGTTCCGATACGCTTTCGTGCGCGGCGATTCACGGCGCAAACGCGAATCCGTCTTTAAAGAATTGCAGCATTCACAACGGCGCGGATTCGGGCATTTACATCTTTGACAACGCCCGCGCTTCGATTGAACACTGCGACGTTTATCACAACGCTAATGCCAACATCGCAATCACGCAAGGCGCGAATCCGGTAGTGAAAAATTGCCGCGTTTTTGAAGGTGAAAACGGCGGCATCGTTGTTTGGGGAAACGGCGCGACCGCGACGATTGAAGATTGCGAAATTTTGAATCATCAGTTGGCAAACGTCGGCGTCAGCCAATCCGCCAACCCGATTTTTCGGCGCTGCAAAATCTTCGACGGACGCGATTCCGGCGTGTTCATTCATCAAAAAGGTTACGGCGTGTTTGAAGAATGCGACGTTTACGGCAACCGGAAAGCCGAGGTCGCCATCACGGACGAAAGCCGCACGACTCTGCGCCGCTGCACGGTTCACGACGGACGCGAATCGGGCGTTTACGTCGGAAACCTGGCGGGCGCGCTCGTCGAAAGCTGCAATATCTATGACAACGCGGACGCAGGCGTTTTCGTTTACGGCGAAAGCGTCGTCACGGCGCGGCGTTGCAATATTCATCGCAATGGAACGGTTGCCGTCCGCGTAAAAGAAAACAGCCGGGCAAGCGTCGAAGATTCAGATTTGCGCGGCAACCGAATCGCTACGTGGGAAACTGAACACGGCGTGATTGTCGAACGAAAGAATAATCGCGAATAAGTCGGGTGAAATAGAAATTGGAATTAATTTAGTAGAATATAAATTTGACGGTTTGTCATAGTGTGGAAAAAGACGTAATCGTTAAGGAAAAAACAAAGAGAGGGTAAAAAACAAATGAGCGAAAATAAGATTAACCGAAGAGATATATGTAAAACTTTTCTGGCTCTCGGCGGTTTAGCAATCGGCGGTTTAACGGCAAAAGGACAAACCTCGACGCCAACACCGACGCCTGCGCCGGTGACCGATGTTTTGCAAGACCAGCGAATCGCCGATGCCGTCAAGCGCGGCGCCACGATGGAAGAAATTTCAAAGCTGCGCGACCCGATTGCCAACAATCCGGAAGAAGCTTTGCGAGCATTGAAAACCGGAAACGCCCGCTTTTTCGGCGGTCAGGCGCGGCGTCCGGAAGTCTCTGCCGCCGAACGCCGCGCACAGATTTTAGGGCAAACGCCGTTCGCCGTAATTTTGGCGTGTTCGGACAGCCGCGTGCCTACGGAAATCGTTTTCGACCAGAGTTTGGGCAGCCTGTTTATCACGCGCGTTGCCGGAAACGTCGTCGAGATGGGAACGACAGGAAGCATCGAATACGCAGTCAATCATTTAAAGACGCATCTCATCGTCGTACTCGGACACGAAGGCTGCGGCGCGATCAAAGCTGCTCTGCTGCCCGCCGAAGAACGCGCTCGTGAAACGCCCAGCATTCAGGCTCTTCTCAATCAAATCGTGCCGTCGGTGTCGAGAATCCCGAAAATCCGCGACGAAAAAGCCAAGCTGCGCGAAGCCGTCGTCGCCAACGTGCGTCAGCAAGTCGCCAACATCAAAAAAGAACCCGCAATCCAAAAGGCTATAGCGAGTAATAAAATCAACGTCGTCGGCGCGTTTTATGAAATCACGAGCGGCGCGGTTGATTTTTTTGAAACCGACGAAGATTTGCGAATCGCGCAAACCGCTTATGACAGTTGTGATTGGCGCTCGCATTTAGCTTAATTGAAGGAAGATTGAGCGTTGAACAGGAAAACTGCCGAAACGGAGAAGCAATAAATGAACGACATTCTAAAACCCGGACAGACGATTCAATGCGAGCCGTCGGGAATGCCCTGCACCATCGAAGTTCTGCTCGGCGCGGGCGGGCAGGGCGAAGTTTATAAAGCCGAACTCGCCGGCAGTGCGGTCGCCGTCAAATGGTTTTTTCCGCAGATGTCGACGCCCGAACAGCGCGCTTCGATGGAACTTTTAATCAGAAAAGGCGCGCCGAGCGAGCATTTTCTTTATCCGATGGAGATTACGACGGCGGCGGGCGTTCCGGGGTTCGGTTACGTGATGCCGCTGCGCCCAAAGCGTTTTAAGAATATCGTTGATTTGATGAAGCGAACCATCGAGCCGACTTTTCGCGCACTGGCGACCGCCGGTTTGAATCTTTCGCACAATTATCTGCTGCTTCATTCGCAGGGTTTGTGTTACCGCGATATTTCGTTCGGCAACGCATTTTTTGACCCGGACAATGGCGACATTCTGATCGCCGACAACGACAACGTTTCAGTGGACGGCGCGCCGGTTCTCGGTGTTTTGGGAACGCCGCGTTTTATGGCGCCGGAAATCGTGCGCGGCGAAGCGATGCCCAGCACGCAAACCGATTTGTTTTCGCTCTCGGTTTTAATTTTCTATATGCTGATGGTCGCGCATCCGCTCGAGGGTAAAAAGGAAGCTGAAATAAAAGCTCTTGATTTACCGGCGATGACGAAACTTTACGGCAAAGAACCGATTTTCATTTTCGACCCGAACGACGATTCAAACCGTCCGGTTCCCGGCATTCACGACAACGCGCTCGCCTTCTGGCGCATTTACCCGCAATTTTTGCGCGATATTTTCATTCACGCTTTTACGATTGGAATAAAAGACCCGAAAAACGGTCGGGTGCGTGAAAGCGAGTGGCGCGGCGAAATGGTTCGGCTGCGAGACGCGATTTTTTACTGTCCGCACTGCTCGCTCGAAAATTTCTATGATTCGATTGCTGTTAAAGCCAGCGGCGGAAACGCCGGACTTTGCTGGGCGTGCGCCGCGCAACTGCGCTTGCCGCCGCGCATTCGCATTGGTAAGTCGGTCGTAATGCTGAACCACGACACGCAGCTTTTTCCGCATCACGTTGACGACGGGCGGTTGTATGATTTTTCCGCGCCGGTCGCCGCCGTCGCCGCACATCCGACGAATCCGTCGGTTTGGGGATTAAAAAATCTCTCGGATCAAAAATGGTTTATCACGGCGGCGGACGGCAGCGTTAAAGAGGTTGAACCGCAGCGTAGCGTCACTTTAGCCGTCGGCACGCGCATCCAATTCGGCAAAGCGGGAGGCGAAATTAGATTATAAAAAGTTAAAAACGATAATAGACGTTATCGCAAACAAAGGAGAGTTTTGCGAAGACGCCGCTCTTCGCCGTTCGTTGTTCACTATTCACTGTTATCCGATCAAAAATAGCGAACAGTTAATAGCGAATAATGAACAGCCTTTTTCGTTCAGCTTGTTACCGTTACTGCCTCACGATTGTTTGGAAAATAAGAAAGGCTTTTCGCTTTACCTGCGAAAAGCCTTTCTTATTTTGATTAATTTCAGATTTGAAATTCAAAACCAAACAAATTTATTTCTTTATAAATCATTCTTAGCACGGGAACTTGCGCACCTGTTTCCGATGCCGTTCGGCAATAAAATCAAATTAAAAAATGAATTTGAAAAGAGCGCGGACGGATACTTAGTATTAAACTTGACCGCCCCAACCTAGTCGAATTTACTGCCTTCATTCCTAACCGAACGGTTGATGCGCGAAGAATTCATTTTCGTCATACTCGAATCAAAACGAAGAGAAAATTTATTTTCTTTCGATTAAAATAGGAGTCATAAAAAAATGGAAACAAACAATACTGAGGGCGGAAACGAATTGTCCGCATTTTCCGCGCAAATCTCGAAGGCGGTAGAAAAAGCCGCGTCGTCAGTCGTGGCGATTGACGCGCGCCCGCGCGCGGCGACGAGCGGCGTCGTTTGGCGGGCGGGCGGCGTGATCGTTTCGACCAATCACACGATTCGGCGCGACGAAAATATCACTGTCGCGCTTCCCGACGGGCGAACCGCCGCGGCAACGCTCGTCGGACGAGACGCGGGATGCGACCTCGCGGTTTTGAAGATCACCGACGAGACGATTGCCACATCCGTAAAACCGGCGGAGTTTGTCGGAACGTCGGAAGTTAAAGTCGGCAACATCGTCTTGGCAGTCGGACGAACGAGCGCGGAAGCGAATGCTTTGACGGCGAGTTTCGGAATAGTCAACCACGCGGGCGGCGCGTGGCGCACCTGGCGCGGCGACGAAATCGAGCGACTTATCGCGCTTGATTTGGCAATTCGTCTCGGATTTTCCGGCGGCGCGCTGATCAACGCGGACGGACAAATTTTGGGCGTCAACACTTCCGCCTTCGGGCGCGGTTTAGCTTTGACGATTCCCTCGGAAACGGTCGCGCGCGTCGTTGACGTTTTGTTGACCAAAGGCGTGATCTCTAAACCGTATCTCGGCATCGGCACGCAAACTGTTCCGCTGCCCGAAACTTTGCGCGAGCGGTTAAATTTAGAGCAGCCCGGCGGATTAATGCTGCTCACGGTCGAGGCGGGCGGCGCGGCGGAACAAGCCGGGGTTTTAATCGGCGACGTTTTGCTGGCGATTGACGACAAAACGACGCTCGACCCGGCAGACGTGCAAGCCGCGCTGTGGGGCAAAGAAGCCGGAAACACGGTTCGGGCGAAACTTTTGCGCGGCGGCGAAATTAAGGAAATCGAAATCGTTTTAGGCGAACGTCCGACGCGGGAAAATGCCGGGCGCGCTCGCGCCAGAGGCTGGAGACGGCGCGGCTGCTGAAACCGATGAACGGCGAAAAAGACACCATCACGATTTACATTGTCGCCGCTTCGCCTATCGCGCGCGCCGGTTTGGAGGCGGTTCTGCAAGCGGGCGAAAAATTGATTGTGGCGGGCGGCGCGGCGGAAATTCCCCACGCGCCGCTGAATTTCTCAGCCGGTCGAGCGGTTGACATTCTTCTGGTAAACGTCGAGCGGCAAAAAGAGTTCGACGATTTATCGGAATTTTTGGGCGACAACGGCGCGGATGAAGATTCGAGTTCTCCGTTTGTCGTCGCGCTTCTTTCAACTGAATTTCAAAACTCGCGGCAGGCGATTGAACTGCTGCAAAGCGGCGCGCGCGGAATTCT
The DNA here is from genome assembly GCA_902805935.1 of uncultured Pyrinomonadaceae bacterium. Taxonomy (GTDB): domain Bacteria; phylum Acidobacteriota; class Blastocatellia; order Pyrinomonadales; family Pyrinomonadaceae. The sequence goes on along the minus strand of CADCUR010000125.1, from coordinate 12,695 downwards.
GCCGAACGACGCTGCCGCCGAAGAAATCGTCGCGGGAGTCAACGCCGCCGCCAATGATTTAGTCGTCGCGCCATCGCCGATTTTGGAAACGCTTCTTTCGTCGTCTTCCGCCGGAGATTTTTCGACCGGCGCGGAAGCGGCGTTGCCGACCGGACTGTTTGAAAGTCTGACCGGGCGCGAGCGCGAAGTTCTGGAACTGCTCGTCGAAGGCGAAAGCAACAAAGCGATTGCCCGTCGTTTGAACATCTCGGAACATACAGTTAAATTTCACGTCGCCTCGATTTTCGGCAAACTCGGAGCAGGCACGCGCACCGAAGCCGTCACCATCGCGCTGCGGCGCGGATTGATTTTGCTGTAATAAAGACGGAGCGCCGAATTTTAGCGAAAACAAACGATGCTCGGCAACTGCTTTGAAGCGCAAAAAAAAACTCGCAGGTAAAATCCGCGAGTCTTTTCTTGCTTATAGATTGGTCGGGGCGAGATGATTTGAACATCCGACCTCACGGTCCCGAACCGTGCGCTCTACCAGGCTGAGCCACGCCCCGTCATATTCGACTTTCAAAGTTTATGTTACCCGTCGCGCTAAGTCAACCGACTTTTACATTTCCGATTCGCTGACCAGATTCGCGTCCGTCAATTTCCGCTCGCGGCGGGATTTTAAATATTCAAAAATCATCGGCAAAATCGAAAGGAAAACGATGACGATAACGACTTTATCAATGTGGTCTTCGAGCTTGAAGCCTTCTATGCCGAACAGATTTTGCACGGCTTTTTCGACTAATCCGCCGAGAAAATAACCGGCGAAAAGCATACTCGTCACCCAGAAAAGACCACCGAAGATGTTGTAGGCGAGAAATTTTTTATAAGACATCTCCGCCGCGCCAGCGACAATCGGCGCAAACGTGCGGACGATGGGGACGAAGCGGGCGATGATAATGGTTTTGCCGCCGTATTTTTCGTAGAAAGCGTGCGCCTTTTCGAGATGGTTCGGGTTGAACAATCTCGATTTCGGACGGCTGAAAATCGCTTTGCCCATTTTTCTGCCCGAATAATAACCGACCGCGTCGCCGACGACCGCCGCGACGAAAAGCGAAACGAGCATAATCCACAAATTCAGTTTTCCCGCCGCCGCGAAAAGTCCGGCGACGACGAGCAGAGAATCGCCGGGCAGAAAAAAACCGATTGCCAAGCCAGTTTCGGCGAAGATGATAAAAAACAAACCGAAATAAACGTAAACGCCGAGCCAATCGAGCAAAGTGTCAATCAAAACTTTCGGGTTAAGATAATGCAGTAGATCGGTGATTGATTCCATAAATTGAAAGTGCTTGAGCGGAGAAATTGCATCAAGCCGAAAGTATCGTATCAAAAAATTATTAACATCTGAAACTTGAGTTTAATCTTCCTCGTCGAAATCCATCGGCACGCGCGAGGAAAGAACGCTTTGGCTGAACATCAATCCGACCCAAACCAGCAGCGCGACGCACGAAACCGCCCAACCGATGTTGGCGATTAAGTCGTCGAAAATTAAGCCGAAAATAATCGCCGGAAAACCCGCGAACGCGATTTTCAGACAAGTCTTTTTGGCATTCTCGAAACTCTCCAACAGATTGACGCGGCTGATTTCCATTTCCATATAATCGTCATCTTGATTGAGGCGGGAAAAATAATCAGTTTCGTTTTGCGTCCAACGACGCAGCGCTGGAGCGTTCGCCAAACGGTTGGCGGCAGCGAAATGGTGTATGACGTGCGCGATTTTGCCTTCGCGCAAGGCGATTTCCGCCAAACCGCGAGCGGCGCGAAAATTCGTTTCGATGGTTTCAGCCGCTTTTTTGAAAACGCCCGCCGCGCGCCGCCAATCGCCGTATTGAAAATAACTCTCGCCGAGACGCGCCAGCAATTCGCCGTCGGTTGCACCCGCACGTCTCTCAGCCAGACGCAGGGCGGCGATTGATTTTCTTCGCAGCTTTTCGTTTTTCTCGGAACCGGCGAACGAATGCAGACAGCGAGCGAAATCGAAAATCAGCCAGGCGTCTTTCGGATTGATAAGCAGCGCGCGGCGAAACGCTTCGAGCGATTGCAGCAAATAGCCAGAAATTCGCAGTTCGTTGGCGAGTCGCCGCAGAGAATCGGCACGTTCCGATTCTTCGACGCCGGATTTCCGGTCGCCGGTTTTAGCGCGCGTATTTCTGCCGGGATTTTGAAATTCGGTTAAAGAACTTTCCAAAACGTCCGCCGAAGGTATGCGGGCAAACTCGGCTTTCATCAAAACTTCTTTCGGTTCGGCGAGGTAATCGCGCAGTTCGATTGAACGATTGTCGAGGATGTTTGCGGGCAGCAGCGGAAGAACCTTGCGAATCATCTGCCGGTAATCTTCGCCGCCCGAAGCGAAAGCGAAGCGCCGGTTTTTGCCCTGCACGGTCGTTCGATAGCGATAGAAAACATTGCCGCCGCGTTTGAGGGCGCGAAGCGCCTGCGACTCGACTTGTTCGATGTCGCCGATTTTCAGACGGTATTTCGTCGAATTCAGCCACGCCCAGAAGCGCGACAAAAATCCGGTGCGCGCGAGCCGCTTGCCGTCAAAAGTAATGCGGTCGGTATAAGCCAGCAGCGGCAGTGTCAGCCAACTCGCCGCGAGCAGCCAAACGGCGAAAAAATCTTGTTCGAGATATATCAGAAAAACCGACAGAAAGGTCGTTAGAAAAAGAGCGATGAAATAACTGTTCGGCGAAACCCGAATGCTGATAAAATCATCCGCAAAAGTTGAGGCGGCAATTTTTTCGGTCGTTGTGTCCGCCGTTTCTGCCGGTGTATAGTTGCCCATCGAAAATCTTCCTGTTCTTATTTGTATATTAGAAAGTTCGATTCGGCAAGGTTTTCTAAAAACTATAAACGGTCGGATGACGCTTTTTCGCCCGCATAAAATTTTCCATTCAAGCGGAAAATTTTATGCGGGTGACGAGTTTTATCGCCAAGCGAATCAACTTTTCAGATGAAATCTTGCCCGAAAAATCATTGCATTCCGAACGGCGATTCGGGCGCGGGTTCGATGATTTCCTTGGCTCTTTCGGGATTGATTTCTTCGAGTTTATCTTTTGCTTCGCGGGCGGTCTGCGACATCGGGACGGGTTTGTCGTCCAAGCCTTTCGCTTCGCTGGCGGTCTTGGCGATGTTGTAATAAATGTCGGCGGCTTCTGCGGTTTTGCCTTGTTTCTGATAAATGTTTGCCAGCTCGAAATTGATGGTGTCTTTGGCGAGAATCGGATTGGAAAGATTCCGAAGTTCTTCGTAAAACGCGGCGGCTTCATCTAATTTTCCGTCGTCGGTTTTAGTCTGCGCCAGCGCAAATTTGGAAAGCGTGCCGACTTCGCCGCCGGATTTAGCTAACGCTTCGAGTTCCGAGACGCCCGCCGCACGGTCTATTTTCAGGCGGTTGACGGCGATAAAGTATTTCGCCTTTTCTTCGACGGCGCCGCCGAATTTATCAACGACCGCTTGAAACTCAGGGATTGCGGCTTCGGCGCGGTCGCGTTCGGTTTTGAAAACTTTCTGGGTCGAACCGGCAGGCGCGGGCGATTCGGAAACTTGCGCCTGCGCGGTTTCAATCGCTTTGCCGAGCGCCGCTTGCGCCGCCGCTTCCGAGCGGCGATTCCATGCGAAAAAGATTCCGATTAAAACGGCAAGAACGGCGAGCGCCGCCAAACCGTAAAGAACGTTTCTGCCTTTGCCTTCAAATTTTCTGCCGAAATCTTCGACCCGTCGGTTGACGCCACTCTGGAATTCGTCCTGATAAACGGTTCTGGGTTTATCCGCCGTCTGCACGGGCGCTTTGAATTGTTCGGGAACTTGTCTTTTTTTTCTAGCCATTGTAAAAGTTTGCAATTTATAATTGCCGTCTCGTTGTATAATCGTTGATAAGTTTATCGTAATTTGGGAAAATTTACGAAATATTTGAGAAATTTTATGAAACTGTAAACTTACCGCAAAATGCGGGCGAGGGCAAGGACACGGAGACGCGGAGACGCGGCGACACGGAGAATGAAGAAAGTAAAACGCGCGAAATCAAAACTTTCACAACAAAAAACAAATTTCGGTGTCGCATCTCCGTGTCACTTTCCCGCGTCATAAATTTTTTTAAGGAACTCCGGGAACAATTTCGGAAAAGCGGTGTCTAATATAACAGTTCGCGGAAAACGCGGACGAGCGATTTAAAGTTAACGGCGCGTCGAGCAAGGAAATAGGCGGAAGATGTTCTTCGAAAAGTCAATGACATTTGGCGAGGAAGAATTCAGCGAAGTCGCTTTGGCGGCAGGTCAAATTTCTGTCCGCTCATCCGTCGAAATCGAGTTCATTGAAAGATTAAAAATTGGCGAAGCCGATGCGTTTGACGCGCTTGTCATAAGATATTCTGCCGACGTTTACGCCGTGCTTTTCCGTCTGACGCAGGACGCGGAGGAAGCAGCGGATTTGACGCAGGAAACTTTTTTGAGCGCGCTGAAAGCCATTAAAAAATTTCGCGGCGAAGCGGATTTAAAAACGTGGCTCGTGCGGATTGCGATTAACGAATCGCGCAACCGCTTTCGCTGGTGGACGCGCCGCCGCCGCGAAAAAACCGTATCTTTGGACGCGCCGGTCGGAGAACAAGAAATGCCGTTGAGCGAAACGGTTTCGAGCAACTTCGCCAACCCGGAAGAAACGATTCTTCAGCGCGAGCGCGAAAATCGTTTGCAGAAAGCGCTCGGCGATTTGCCGGAAATCTTCAGAGAAGCCGTCGTTTTGTGCGACATCGAGGGCTTAAGTTACGAAGAAATTGCGGCGGCTTTAGAAATTAACATCGGAACGGTGAAATCGCGCATCGCCCGCGGACGCGAAGAGTTGCGGCGGAAGTTAAATGATATTTGAAATACAGTCTTTGGTATTTAGTCTTTGGCGTTCAGTCTTTACTTTATTAAGGTAAGGAAATGCCAAAATACTGAAAACTGAAAACTAATCAGAGTTGGATGATTGACTCGCCCCGGTATCACTTTTAAATCTAAATAATCGGTGCCAACCAGAGGTCGAAAGGTGACGAACGAGTTCGGAGCGGGAATTTTTGATGAGCAATAGAAATGTTTTCGGCTTTGTTTGAAAACAGACCAACAACAACCACGAGTGAGGTCGAAAGCGTGTAGATTGCAATTCAAACTCGAAACGGGCTAGAGCGTTGTTTTCTTGCGAACTATAAAGAAAACAGCCGGGGTCAGTCAGTCATTCAATTTGGGATTTAGGATTTAGGATTTGGTTCTACAATCGAAATCCGAATAAAAAAATGAAATGCGAAAATTTACAATTTAATCTGTCGGTTTATCTTGACGATTGTTTAATCGAGCAAGAACGCGCCCTCGTTGACGAGCATCTGGCGCGGTGTCCTTTGTGTCGGCAAAAATTGGCGGATTTTCAAGTTTTGCGAAACGCTTTGCGCGTTCTGCCGCGCCCCGCGATGCCGAATGATTTGCTGGCGGCGACGCGAAACCGAGTCGCGCAGGCGGCGGGCGGCGGGCAACCGAAGTTTTCTGTTTTTCATACGGAAAGTTTCGGCGAATGGCTGCAAAAGCGCTTGATGCCTTACGCGGTCGGTACGGCGGCGTCTTTGCTTTTCGGTTTGACGCTTTTGTGGATGTTGCTTTCTGCCGCTTACATTCCGCGCCAAAATACCGAATTGGCGAAAGCCGAATTGCCGATTAAGCCGACGGTTTTATTGACTAATTCCAATTCAAACAATGGCGCGCCAGCAGGCGATTACGAATTAGACGCCGCCGAATATGCCAGCGCTCGCTTAATGGTTTCAAACGGTTCGCCGTCGCTCAATCCGCAGGGCGCGCTGGTCGCGCTAACCAAATCAATCGTTCGAGGAAATATGAAAGACGATGAAGTCGTCGTCGTGGCTGATGTCTTCGGTGACGGCTTGGCGCGAATCGCCGAAGTCGTCGAACCTTCGAGCGACGTGCAGGCGGTCAGCGAACTTGAAAAGGCTCTGAAAAACGATCCGAATTACGCGCCGTTCGTTCCCGCCAGCTTCGACGGACGCTCGGAAACGGTGCGCGTGATTTTCAAGATAAACCGCGTTGACATCAAAACCAACACGAAACCCAAATCCAGATACAGATAATCTTTCGTTGTAAACTCGCCTCACTTCTTTTCCAACTCGCTGCATTTAATCTAAACTGGTTATAGATATTAAAACCAAGAAAAAGGGAAGGACAACAATGGGAGAACAGAACACATTTCAGGATTCGATTCAGGATTTATTCAAAAAAGCCGAACAAACCGCCGCCGATTTTTTTGAAACGGTCACCGACACCTTCGTCGGCAAAGCCGACACTTTGCGCGACGGCACGGAACACGAGCCGGTTTCCTTGCCGCGCGACTTGGCGGCGCACCCGAACGTGCAAACCGAATGGTGGTATTACACCGGACACGGCGAAACCAATTCGGGCAGACGCTTCGGTTTTGAACTCGTCTTTTTCAAACGGCGCACGGATTTGGATAAATTCTCGCTCGTGCCGCTGCGTCTTTTGGGCAATCCGATTTATTTCGCGCATTTTGCTTTGACCGACGTTGGCGAGAAAAAGTTTCGCTACGCGCACCGCAAAAGCGCGAACGGATTTTTCGATTTGCCCGCCTCGGCTAGCGAGCGGCATTTTCATCTGCGGCTCGGCGACTGGTCACTGCGCGAGGCGAAAGATGCGCACGTTCTGCGCGCCACGATTGGCGGCGATGTCGTTTTTGAAGCGACTTTGAGACCGGCGAAAAAACCAGTTATGAACGGTATCGCCCGCGACGGCGTTTCGTTTAAAGACGAAGGCGAGGCGTCGCGTTATTTTTCCTACAGCAGAATGGAAATGGAAGGCGACCTTATTTTGGACGGCGCGGCGGCGGAACATTTCAACGGCGCGGCGTGGATGGATCGTGAATTCGGCACGTGGACGCCGACGGAAAATCAGAAGGGTTGGGATTGGTTCAGCATTCAGTTGTCGAATGAAACCGAATTGATGTGCTACCAACTGCGCGACGGCGCGGGCGGCGTTTCGGATTTTTCGAGCGGAACTTTCGTTGATAAAAGCGGCGATTCGATTGCGCTCGGAAAATCCGATTTTACGATTGAGCCGACCGGCTTCTGGAAAAGTCCGCACACAGAGGCGACTTATCCGAGCGGCTGGAATGTGAAAGTTCCGAAATTCGATTTGGATTTAACGGTCACGCCCGTGATGGAAAATCAGGAACTCGACACGCGCGGCACGACGATGATCGTTTACTGGGAGGGCGCGTGCGAAGTCAAAGGCAAAGCCGCGGGCGCCGACGTTCTGGGACGCGCCTACGTCGAACTCGTCGGCTACGACCGCTCGCACGACAGCCCGAATCTGGCGTATTTTTTGATGGGCAATCAATTTGAATTTCCGCCGAAATCAATTTTCGGTTAAATCGGCAGCCGTCCGAACTTCGGCTGCCGACACGAATGTAAATGAAAAACCGCCGCGATAAACTGTAAATCGCGGCGGTTTTTCACGGGAAAATTTGACTGAAGAAGAATTATTTTTTGTTCATTAGCTGTTTCAATCTTTCGGCGGCGGGCGGGTCAATTTTGAGCAGCGTATCATATTGCTCGCGTGCGGCGGACAGATTGTTTCCTAAAAAATACATATAACCGAGATTAATCCGTCCCTTAATAAAATTCGGGCTGAGCTGTAAATTTTTCTTGTAGGCTTCGATGGCTTTCTCTCTCTGTCCGTCGGCGTAAAAAGCGTTGCCGAGCAAATACCAGCCGTCGGAGGAATCAGGGTTTTTGCGCGTGTACTCGAGCAAACCGCTAACCGCTTTTTTGTAATACTGCGTCGCCAAATCCGGCTTGTTTTGAAAATCGTGAGCGCGGGCGAGATACAAATAAGTTTCGCCGTCGTTCGCCTGCAAAGCCAACGCTTTGTTGCAGGCTTCGACAGCCTGTTGATATAGTTTCGTGTCGTTGTAGGCGCGGCACAAATTCGTGTGTGCCGCGTAATTATTCGGCGACAGCTTGGCGGCTTGCTGCCCGATGTTGACGGCTTCGGCATGACGGTCAATCAAACTGTAATACCAGGTCAGAGCGGCGAACATATCACCGTTTTCAGGATACAGTTTAATGCCTCTTCTGAGCGTCGCAATTGCGTCGTTAACACGGTTTTGACTTTCGTAAATACTTGCCAGAGCCGTATAGACTTGCGGCAATTCCGGTTTAACGTTCAGCGCCCGTTCATACGCCGCAATTGCTTCGACCGGTTTTTTTTCCTTGACGTAGGCGTCAGCCATCAGCGTGTAAGATTCGCCGGTGTAGCGCGTGCTGTTTTTGACGGCTTCGGCGGCGGCTGAGTTTTGCCGCGCATACTCGCCCAGATTGTAATAACTGCTGGCGATAAAATAATAAATGTCGCCGCTGTTCCGGCTGCCCGGCAGAGCCTTGTTGTAGGCGTTTATGGCTTCCTGATATTCGCCTTTCATACGACGGACATTGGCGAGAGCCAGAATGAAATAATTGTTCGACGGCTCGATTCGCAGCGCCGCTTCGACGTCGCTCAAAGCCGCGTCATAATTTTTCATCATATAATGCGCTTCCCAACGCGCTTCATAAACTTTAATCGGCGGGTGACCCTGTTCGAGCGCCGCGCTTAAATCCTTGACAGCCTGCTCGTATTCACCTAAAAGGTGATGCGCGCTGCCTTTCCAAAAGTAGGCATAAGGATAAACGGGAGCGGCGACAATCGCTTCGGCGTATTTACCGGCTGCCGAGCGGTGATCCTTCCGCCCGTAAAACGAATCGCCCTGCGCCGCCAGTTTTTTCGCCTGCTCGCTCGGCTTTTTATTCTGACTGCCGCGCGGCTTCTGCGCGTTGACCTCGCCGATGAAAACGGAAAAAAAAGTTAAAATCAAAAAACAAATTGTTAACCCGTTGTAAATCTTCCTTCGCATTTCTCTCTCCTAAACTATTGCTCAATATCGGTTCTTCTGGGAGTTTTCGCGGGCGCGGGAGTTTTAGTTGCCGTCGTCGGCGTTTTCGCCGTCACGATTTGCGGCGTCGGTCGCGTTGCCGGTCGCCCAGTCATCGGCTGAACGGTTGTTTGAACCGGGGTTTGCGCTGGACGCGTCGGATTAACCGTATTCGCCGGGCTTGCGTTCGCATCGGTTGATGTCGTCGCTTCACTGTCAGTCAAAGAATTTGCCGTCAAGGAATTTGTTGCCGAAATATTTCCCGTCGTCGAATTCGATTCGACGACGGCTTCGAGCGTTGGGGCAACGCTCGCTTCAATCGAAACGGTCGCCTGCGGCGTCGGCTTTGTCTGATCAGTGGTCGTCGTGCCTTTATCGCGCAGCATAAACCAGCCGATTCCAACTGCGCCGATTGCCAAAACGAGCAGCGCGAAAAGTCCACCCGCCGCTAAACCTTTACCGGATTTTTTCCCTGTCAGCGTGGGCGCGTGTGTTCTGCCGCGCGCCGCATAATTTTCAACCGTTACAACTTCGGTTGCGCCCGACGACGTTTGATTGTCGCCGCGTTCGGGAATCGAGTCAGAACCGGCAGGGGTTTGCACCGTATTCGTATCTTTATCAAAGGAAAGGGGCGGAACGTTTGTTTTGAGCGAAAAATTCTCCGCTTGTCGGGCGGCGTTTTTTTTGGCGAAGCTCTCGCCGGGCGGCGTTAAATCACCGCTGCTGGCATAGCCGCCGGTTTTTGTAGCATCATCGTTCTTCGATGCGTAGTTTTCTTCCGGCGCCGAGGTTGCCGAGAAAACGGCGGTTTTAACGTCGGATTGTTTTGACGAATGCCCTGGCGCTTCCGAATTGTAGCGCATCGCCGCGTCGAAATTCGGTTCGGCTTGCTCGCCCGTCTTCGGCGGCGGGTATACATTCGTCTTCGCCCCCGCCGCGCTCGAATCCGAATCGGTTACCCGTGTCTTCGATTCGTGGGACGTTTGGCTGACGAGCGGCACCTCTGAGAGTTCCGTCGCTTTCTGCGGCGATTGCGGCAAATCCACCGGACTCGATCCGTTGAAAACCAGAGTGTTCGCCGACATATCCGCCTGCATTTGAGCGTAAGCGTCGCGCAGAGCTTTCTGCATCTCGCGGGCGGTTTTATAACGTTGCTCCTGGCTGATAGTCATTCCTCTGATAATGACATCGGAAACCGCGCGAGAGACTTCCGGGTTCAAGTCGCTGATCGGCGTTATCGGGTCGGGCATTCCGTTAATGATGCTGTCGGCGCGGGTTAGCGCATCGGGCGGAACGGCATTTGTTAAAATCTGGTAAAGCGTCGCGGAAAGCGAGTAAATATCGCTGCGCGCGTCGGTTCCGGTGCCGCGAATTTGCTCCATCGGCGCGTAATGCGGCGTGTAGCCGACGATGCTGCCGGCAGTGGTCACGCGCGTTTCGCCGACCGTGTTTTTCGACAAGCCGAAATCGAGCAGAACAATGTGATTTTCGTCGGTTAACTTTAAATTTTGCGGTTTGATGTCGCGGTGAATAATCGGCGGCTCGTGCGAGTGCAGGTAATTGAGCGCGTCGAGCAGTTGGTCTGCCCAAAACAAAACCCAACTGATCGGAAATGAACTGTTGTTGGTTTCAAGCCGCTTTGCCATATCTTCGCCGGAGATGTGTTCCATTACCAAATACTGCGTTCCTTCTTCGGTAAAATGATCGCTGACTTTCGGCAAAACCGGATGCCGCAGACGGGCGAGCGTTCTGGCTTCGCGCTCGAAAGCGTGACCGAGCGTAGCGTCATCCGAGAAAAACGTGCGTTTCAGAGCGATCGCGCTGCCGAGCCGCTGGTCAACTGCCAGGTAAACTTCGCCCATCCCGCCTTTGCCAATCAAATGCACGATTAAATATCGGTTTTGAATTAAAGTATTCGGTGCTATCGGTTTCATTATCTTTATCTGTTTCGCTTCCTTGTAAAAACGGCAAGAAATTGGAAAAGTTGCCTTAACTTGATCGCTCGCAGAATTTCACGTTTTAAAACGTCGGCGGGCACGGAATCTACTGAGCGGCAATCAATTTCTCCGGCGGCAGCAATGCTGCTTGTCCCGTGTGCTGCCAGCAACGTCCGCCGTTTTTGATGCGCCGCGAACACATTGTTCCTTTTTTGGTCGGCGCGCCGCAAAAATAAACTTTTTCCGCCGCTTCGATAATTTTCGTTTTCGCCGTTTTCGTTGTCAAATTCGCTGGCTCTGCCGGCGCGGTCTGTGTTTTGGGCGGCGCGGCGGAACCGTTCGTCTGCGCCGACAGCCGAACCGTGCCGGTCGAAACCGACGCGGCGCTTTTCGGTTGCGCCGCGTCGTCTTTGACGTTCGATGCGGCAAATTGTTGCGGCGCGACGTTTAACTGTCTTTCCGGTTTTTGAAAATAACTTCCCGCTCCGTAAAGCCCGCATAGTAATCCGATGACTACCAAAACGCCGCGTAATTTATCGTAAATCCCGAAATCGGTCTCGCACAACTGACAAAACCTACGGCTCGTCCAGGGCTTCCAGTCAATCCTGTCAATTTTCTCCCCGCACTGACAGCAGTATTTTGGTTTATAAGGCATCATCGCTTACCTTTGTTTATCACGAGGTTGTAAAAATAGGAACGGCACTTCACAGTTGCGCTTAGGACTATCCGGTATTATAAATCAAAATTCTTACAATGTTAAGATAAATTCGGCAGGCACAGCCGATGCAACCCAAGTTTTGTTTTGCAGCGTCTGATTATTTTAGATTTTATTATGCGATTACCAAAAGTTATCTTGCCGTTTCTTCTTGGCGTCCTTAGTTTTCTGACCGTCGCGGCGCAGGAAGACGAAATAATTAAAGTTGATTCTTCAATCGTTCGGCTAAACGTCGGCGTAGTTGACCAAAAGGGCAGACCGATGACCAGTTTGAGCCGCGAAAATTTTACGGTTTACGAAGACGGCGTGAAGCAAAACATCATCAGTTTCGCGCCGACGGTAACGCCGTTTTCGGTCGTGATGATTCTCGATATGTCCGGTTCGACGCTCGGTTTTCGTGAAACGATTCGGCAGTCGGCTTTTCGCTTTGTTGATGCGCTCGCGCCGGAAGACCGCGTGGCGGTCATCGAATTTTACGATAAGGTAAATTTGCGAAACGATTTTACTGTTGACCGCAAAAAAATCGCCAATTCAATCGTCGCCGCCAACGGGCGCGGCAAAACTCAATTATACAAAGCTCTCGATGTCGCGCTCGAAAAGCTCGCCGGCGAAGGCAAACGGCGCAAGGCGATTATCGTTTTGACCGACGGCGTGGATACATCCGCGCGCGACAGTGACCGCAATTTTCTTGAAAAATATAAAGCGGCGGATCCCTCAACTGCCATCAAACCGGAACAAAGCGAGATCTTAAATAGCGTTTTGAGTCGGTCAGACGCGCAGGGCGTAACGATCTACCCGCTCGCTCTGCCGACCGGCGACCCGTTTAAACTCGCCGACCCGACGCCGATTCAAATCGCAATGTTTTCCGCCGCCCGCAGTCGTTTGCAAATTCTCGCCGACCGCACTGGCGGAACGCTCAACACGATTAATCGCCTCGAAGAAATGGGCAGACTCTACGCGGCGGTGGCGGCAGACGTGCGTGCGCTTTACACCATCGAATACCAACCGACTAACGCTCGGCGCGACGGCAAATGGCGCGAGATACGAAT
>CADCUR010000124.1:4634-4985 GCA_902805935.1 uncultured Pyrinomonadaceae bacterium | reverse complement strand
AATTCGCCCGCTTCAGCCATCCGCGCGTTTAATCGTAAGCATAAATCTATTATTTGTCTGAGAATGACTGGCGAGCCGTGGCAGCTTATTTCAATTACGTCTTCGCCGGTGAAGGAACGCGGACATTGGAAGTAGGTGATCAAAGTTTCATCGAGAATGTCGGAAGTATCGAGGTCGCATATTTTTTGCAAAACTGCCGTGCGGGGCGCTGGCGAAAAGTTTTTATCGCGCACAAGTGTTCGGACAATTTCAAGCGAATTTGCTCCGCTTAGACGAATTACGCCGATTCCGCTTCGTCCGGTCGGCGTGACGAGTGCAACGATTGTATTCTCCATAATTTCAAGTTACAAG
>CADCUR010000124.1:0-4624 GCA_902805935.1 uncultured Pyrinomonadaceae bacterium | reverse complement strand
AACCGGCGATTTATTTAAGACGAACCTGTAGCCGCCGGTCTCTGCCTGAGCCGACCGATTCGGTCATTAGATCGCTTTCTTCCTGCAAAGTAAGATGAATAATGCGTCTTTCAGTCGAGTTCAAAACTCCGAAGGTAAATGGTCTGTCGTTTTTGCGAACATTCTGCGCGGCAAAACGTGCCATTGCCTGCAATTCAGCTTTGCGTGTGCGCCGAAAGCCATCGGCATCGCAGACAAAACGCTGCTCGCGGTCGAGTTCTCTGCCGAAAATTTGAAACAAAAGCGTCTCGAAGGCGTCAAGCATCTCGCCGTTTTCGCCGAGCAGAAGCGGCGCGTCTTGACCGCTTAAGTTCAAAAGGCAGCCTTCATCGGACATCTTGGACGAAACGCGCAGGTCAAGCCGCAAGTCGGCTAAAATATCTGTTAAAAAGTTCTCGGCTTTTTGGCAAGTTTCGCTCATACATTTTGGATTCGAGTTTTCGCCGTCTAAAATTTAACTCTGCAGTTAAGATGTTGAAAGTTTAGGCTTTACCTTTTTCGCATCTTTTGGAATTGAATCAACCACTTCTTCTTTCGGCGGCTCGTCCGTCTTGTTCATCCGGTTGATAATCATCTGTTGTCCGAAACTGACGATGTTGCCGAAAAACCAATAAAGCAGAAGTCCGGCGGGCGCGCTCCACATCACCCAAAGCATCATAACCGGCATCAGATACATCATCATTTTCTGCTGCATTTGTTGTTCGGGCGTAACGGCGGCGGCAGTCGGCGTAAATTTCATCGCCAGAACCATCGAAATCGCAAACGCGAATTCGAGCAGATGCCACGGATCGCCAGCCGACAAATCTGGAAGCCAGAGAAAATTCGCTTGTCTGATAGCCAAAGAAATCGTCACCGCCGTGTAAAAAGAAATCAGCAGAGGGAACTGCAGAAGCATCGGAAGACAGCCGCCGAGCGGAACGGCGGTTTTCATCATTTTCAGCTGCTCCATCTGCAGCTCGCGCATACGCGGGTCGTCCGCCGGAATTCCTTTTTTCTGGAAATCCTTTAATTTATCCTGCAATTCCTTCATTTTCGGCGCATTTGCTGAAGCCTTTTTGAACGAGCGCGATTGCGACCAGCGCAGTGGAAACAGCAGCGAATAAAAGAAAAAAGTGAAAAGGATAATCGCAACGCCGTAGTTATGCGTGAAATCGTTGATGAAAGTCAGCGCGTAAAGAATCGGAATCGAAAGCGGTTTCACAAACCAGCGAACGATGCTGTAATTGCTGAAATTGATTAGATTTTCAATGCTAATCGGTCTGCCGACGCTGTTTGTCAAAATGTCGTTATAATCGTTGAGCGCAAAGTAATCTTTCGTTCCGGTGTAAATTTTCGTGACCGAACCGTCGGCGCTTATCGGAACGTGCGCCGTTACCAAATGACGCGTCTCGCTGGTTTTTTCGCTTCTTGTAATCCAACTGAAAATTCCGTCGTAATACGGCTGCGTCTGCACTTCGTATCTTGAAGCGTGATATTCAAGCCCCTGCGTCTGCGCTGCCGGAATCGCCGCCATCGCAAAATAAGCGTCGCCGATTCCAGCCCAATCAACCGTGCCAGGAACTGCTAGCGAACTCTGATTGTTCGCATCATAAGTAAATGCGTAATTTCCCTGATGACGAACAATATCGCCGTTGACAGCGGCGACGGCTTCCGATTCGATGTGATAAAAATTGTGATGATTGATGGCGTGGTCGCCGATACTCGCGCCGACAAGCAATTTCGTGTTCGGGACGATCTGACCGCCGCGCGTCAATTTGACGCCTAAATCGGCAACATAATTGTCAGCGCGAAAAAGAAAACTCTTTGTCGCTTCGACGCCGTTTCCATCCGTCAGCGTAAAATCAATTTGCCGTTCCTGTCCGGCTTCGAGCGCAATCGTATCTTCGGCTACCGAAATTTGATAATTGCGGTCATTCAAAAGCGCGTCCAAATTTGCTTCGCCGGTTGCGACCCGAAACGGAACGTCGCGCGGGCTGCGGTTGAGCGCTTCCTGCGAAATCAATTCGAGCGGCTTCTGATTGTCTGCAGTTGAACCGTCAGCGTAAACCGGATATTCGCCCTGCTTCGATTTGTTCTTCAGCAAAATCCAACTCGTCGCCAACGCGCCTTTTGAATCGAGTTTGACTTGATAAAGCGGCGTTTTAATCGTGATTTGGCGGTTTGGCGTATTGTCCGCAATAAAAGCCGCAGATGACTGTTGAGTAGCTTGAGCCGGTTGAGTTTGAGGCGCGGGCGTAACCTGATTATCAGCGACGACCTGCGCTGTATTTGAATTCGTTTGCTCGTTTATTTTCGCCGGAAAAAAATAACTCCAGCCGAAAAAAACAGCCATCGAAAGCGTCGCCGCGAGAAGAAACCGAAATTGCGTTGATTGTTTGTTATCTGACATCTTTAGATTTTGGATTTTAGATTTTGGATTTTAGATTTTGGATTAATAAGCCGAACAAAGTTCGCTTTTTTATAGTCCAAAATCCAAAATCTAAAATCCAAAATCACTTCACCGGATCATATCCGCCCTTTGAAAAAGGTTGACAGCGTAAAATACGCTTTACGCCCAGCCAAGTTCCGCGCAAGGCGCCGTATTTTTCGATGGCGCATTCGGCGTATTCCGAACAAGTCGGCGTAAAGCGGCACGACGGCGGCAAAAAAGGCGAAAGAAACGCTTTGTAAAGCCGCAAAAAATTTAAAACTAAAAACTTCATTTTGCCCGTGCTTCGACGTTTTCTTCGCCTTTGTTCAATTCGCTGTTTTTGACTTTCGATACGATTTGCCTAAATTCTTCGAGAGGCTTTTCGAGCTTTATCCTCAAAAGACTGCGCCGCGCATTCAAAACCCAATCGAACCGAACGTCTAATTCGTCAAGTTCGGCGCGGCTCAAACGAAACGTTTCGCGCAGAAGGCGTTTCGCCCGGTTGCGGTCGTGCGCTTTATTACTGATTTTTTTCGAAGCCGTAATCCCGACTCGCTGAAAAGCGCCTCCCGACGGCAAAACAAAAACTGTCAGAAAGCGTCCTTCAAAACGCTTGCCGCGTTCATAAACCCGGCGAAATTCGCCGGGTTTTCGCAAACGGTTTTCTTTCGGCAGCCGAAAATTTAATAATGTTTGACAGTCAATACTTTGCGACCTTTGGCGCGGCGGCGTTTCAAAACGGCGCGTCCGTTCTTGGTCGCCATCCGTGCGCGAAACCCGTGTTTCTTAGCGCGGCGGCGGTTGTTCGGTTGAAATGTTCTCTTTGGCATAATTACTCATCTCCTCACGGTAAAGTGAAAACTTAGAGTTTAAGCGTTACCGACGATTATGTCAAAACAACCTGTTGAGACGGCTTAAAATCTGCAACTTTCAAAATCGTTTGAGGTGAAACAAAAAATGTTAAAAGAATTGCACGCTGCCTTTTATTATCTGGTTTACTACTCAATGATTTATATTTTTCCCGTGGCTTTTGTTTTCTTTCTGGTTTTTACAGTCTCGTTAAGGAAACGCGATACAAAATTAAGATTTCGGGAAATAATGCAAAGCATTTTCAAAAAACTGTTTTAATTTTTTACCGAGACAACGCGCCTTCCGACAATCTCAATTTCGCCTGCCGCAATTTGTCGCACCGCTTGAACGTAAAGCGCGTGTTCGTGTTCTAAAATCCGCGCCGCCAAAGTTTCCGCCGTGTCGTCGTCTATTACAGCAACTGTTTTCTGCGCGATAATCGCGCCGTGGTCTAACGCTTCGTCAACAAAATGCACGGTGCAGCCCGAAACTTTCACGCCATAATCAATCGCCTGCCGCTGCGCGTCCAAACCTTTGAAGGCGGGCAGCAAACTCGGATGAATGTTGATAATTTTATTCGGAAAAGCGCGAACGAATTCCTTCGATAAAAGCCGCATATAACCCGCCAAACAAATTAATTCGACACCGCGCTTTTTTAATTCCTCGACAATTTCCGCGTCGTGTTCCTCTCGCGCCCGCCCGTTTTTGCCGACCACAAGCGTTTCAATTTTGCGCTCTTTGGCTTTTAACAAGCCTTCTGCATTTATTTTATCGCTAATAACAACTGCAACTTTAGAGTCGGGAATCAAACCGCTCTGAACGGCTTTGACAATTGCCAGCATATTCGAGCCGCGTCCGGAAATCAAAATACCGATTTTCATTATTTTTCAATGTTTTACTCGCATCCGAAAAAGCGCGGCAACACTTCTTGCATTTTTATCTTTAAACGATTGAAACCTCTTTATTTCCTTTGATAACTCGTCCAATCTCAAAACATTCGCCCAAATTATTTTTCAAAAACTCTTTATCTTCCTCCGCGCAAATCAGAACCATTCCGACGCCCATATTAAACGCCCGGAACATCTCGCTCGTTTCGACGTTGCCGAGCTTCTGCATCAAGCCGAAAACCGGAAGCTCCGTCCAAGTTCCGCGCCTTATTTCGACGGCAACATTTTCCGGCAGAATGCGCGGAATGTTTTCAAGCAGTCCGCCGCCGGTGATGTGCGCCAAGCCTTTGATTCGTCCCGAATCGAGCAGCGCGTCGAGCGGTTTAAGAAAACTCGCGTGCGGTTTTAATAACGCTTCGCCGACGGTTTCGCCGAGTTC
>CADCUR010000123.1 GCA_902805935.1 uncultured Pyrinomonadaceae bacterium | reverse complement strand
ATCCACAAACTTTATCGCGTCTTCGCCTTCGACGTAAAACTCGCCCATATGCGAAACGTCGAACAGACCCGAATGCTCGCGCGTGCGGAGATGTTCGCCGATGACGCCCGCCGCGTATTGCACCGGCATATCCCAGCCGCCGAAATCAACCATTTTCCCGCCCAATTCGCGGTGAACTTTGTTGAGCGGAGTTTTCTTCAAATTTGTATCGGACATATTTTATATAAAAGTGTAATTAAAAAAAACTAACACCCGCAACTTGCGAGTGTCAAAAGACGGTTGATAAGAATGTTTTGTTTAGAGAGTCTGAGTTTCTAATAAAACTTTAAGAATCTTTTTGGTTGGATTTATTCGCTTTTTCTTTTCGCTTTTTGATTTCTTTGGGCGATTCTCTTTTCACTTTGGCGGAGGCTTCGATGATTTGATTGCAGTAATCAATCGCGCCGATGATCGCGCCTTTTTCTCGTTCGTCGGCAGCTTTGTCGAGTTCGGATTTTAATTGCGGCAGAAATTCTTGCGCGCCGTCGGCGAGAATGTGAACGGCGGCGGGGAAAAAATCGCTTCCCGCGTCGCGGCTCGCCACGTCGTCAATTTTGCTCACGGCTTCGTCTAATAATTTTTCGATGTCAAGCAAAATCTGCTGGCGCGTCCCGGTCGGCAGCGCGCCCCATTCGTCCGCATCTTTTTCTGTTTGTTTCGCCGCCGAAGCGTCAGGCTTCAAGACGAGAAAACGCCGGTCAATCGCTTTGACGAAAACTTTCATTCGCTCGTCAATCTGCTGCGCGTCGCGCACGAGTTCGATTTCCGCCTCGGTTAAATGGTCGCGCCGCTGCGCCTGAACGTTTGGCAGTGAACAATAGGCGGCGAGCATTAACATTAAAAATACGAAAAGTCGTTTCCGGCAATCGGCAACTGACAACCGCTTCGCACAACTGAGGTTTTGAAATGCAAAATCTAAAATCATTCGGGTTTGTTCTCCGGCACGACCGTCGTGTCGAACAGCGGTTCGACGGCTTTGGTTCGCGCCTCACGTGTATATTTGACTAATCTTCGGACGTAAAGCTCGTATCTAACGGGCAAATTGCGGCGGATGAGTTCGAGCCGCGTGATGTATTTTCGCAAACTCAATTCGATGCGTTTGAAGTTGTTCAAAACCTTGCCGCTGTCGGTGTCGTGCGCGTTTAAAAAATCGAGTGTGTTGTCAACGAGCGCGTGAAAACCGCCGAGTTCGTCGAACATTTCGCGGTATTGTTCATTCGCGCCGAAAGTTTCGGCTTTGACGAGCCGCGCCTCCATCAATTCGAGAGCCAATTTCGTGCGCGGCTTAATTTCAGCGGCGGCTTCGAGCTGCGAGCGTTCGGTTTTGGAAAGCAGTTTAAGTGGCGGCGGCTCGATGTCTTCCAACTGCACTTGAGTAAAAACGTTCGTTGAAAATAATAAACAAAAAGCGAGCGGCAAGAAAAGGTAAAAGGATGCGGCGCGAAAATTATCGGCAACATTAAAGCGAACTGTTTTTTGACTGATCTCTTTCATTATTTCCAAAACTTAGGCGCTTTTCACTTTTCGCTTTTTCTGGCTTTGTTGACCTGTTTTTGCAAAGACGGCAGGCGCAAATTTACTTTTTCTATTTCGAGTTTATCCGAGGTCGCATCGGCGAGTTTTAGAAACTGCTGATAATTTGCCATCGCGTCCAGATATTCTCCCAAATTATCGTGCGCGATGGCAAGAAAATAATACGCCGCCGGCAAATCAGGCTGTTTTTCGGTCAGCCATTGATACTCGGTTTTCGCTTCGGGAAATCTTTTCAATTGAAAAAGCGCGGTGGCGAGATTGGCGCGCGCCGTGTAATTGTCGGGCGCGACACCCCGAATTTTTCGGAGAAGCGCCACGGCGTTTTCAAAACGCTTCGCCTGAACGAGAGCCGCGCCGAAACCGACGGCGTGATTGAGATTATTCGGCTCGGCTTCGGACGCGCGGCGACAGTATTCGAGCGCCTTCGACGGATTTTCCGTTCGCAAAAGATTACACAGCCGTCCGAGAACAACAGCGTTCTTTGAATCTTTTTCGATTTGCTTTTCCAACTCCGGGACGTTGACCGAACCGATTGCCGCGATCGAATTGCGCAAAGAGGCGACTTCCGCCGGGCGATTAGTTATCGAATCCAGAATCTTTAACGCTTCGAAGGTTTCGCCTTCGGCGGCGAGAATGCGAGCCTGCAAAAATTTGACATCCGAAGAATTCGGCGAAACTTGGGCGAGAATTTTGGCAATTTCCGACGCGCTTGCAAAATCTCCTTCGGCGAGGGCGATTTCGGCATTTTCCGCCAGAGCCGATTTGTTTGTCGGCTCGGCGGCGAGCGCGCGGCTTAAACTCATTTTCGCCGACGCCTTCTCGCCGAGAGCGCGTTCGAGCGCCGCGCGCGAAGCCCAGAGCGAAGCGGTCGGCTTGGCTTTGGAAGTCAAATCTCGAAGTTTAATTAAAAGCTCTCTTAAAACTTCGGGCGCGGCTTTTGATTTCAAACGCAGATCGGTGAGCGCGACGTATGCGGGAAAATTTTTATCGTCGAGCGCGATGGCTTTTGTCAAAATTTTTTCGGCATCGGCGAATTGGTCGGTGCTGACGAGAATCGAACCCAAACTAGCCATCGGCAGAGTCCAGTCTTCGCGCAACTCAACGGCGCGGCGAAAGGCTCGTTCGGCTTCGGCGATTTTCCCGAGCGAAATTAAAGCGTTGCCGCGTTGATATTCGGCTTCGGGAAATTCCGGGTTGATTTTTAACGCCGCCTCGTAAAATTTGAGCGCGGTCGGCAAATCGCCCTTTTCGTGCGCGTCCTGCGCCTGATTAAAAATTTTTACCGCCTCGACTGACGATTCGTTTTCATCTTCCTGGGCGATGCCGCTCGAAGCAAACCAAACCAGAACAAAAACGACGCAGAGCGCGCGAAAAAAGATTCTACTGCCGTTGAAAATGTCCGGCATTCGGTGGAAATTCATCGTCAATTTTGTGAAACGGAAATTCATAAAAATTCTATCATTCGCTCGCCTAAATCTCGAAATCGAGACGCGAATTCAAGTGTGTTTTTCTTATTAAGGCAGTTGCTTTTGCCGGTTGCGGTAAGATAAGATTTGCAGATTGAGCATTTGCTTCCGAATGCTTTCCGGTAAAATAATGGCAAAGCCGCAATTCATCTACGAAAATCCGAACGCGTTCACCGCCCGAGAAAAAGAAAGAAACTTGCGCCGTTTGATGCGCGAAATGCAAACTGTGTTGGTTGCGTATTCGGGCGGCGTGGACAGTTCTTATCTGGCTCTGATTGCCTCGCAGGAACTCGGCGCGAAAGCCGTCTGCGTAACCGGACTTTCGCCGAGCGTCTCGCAAAAGCAGCGCGAGGAAGCCCGAAAAATCGCCGAAGAATTCAAATTTAATTTTCAAACCGTCGAGACCGACGAACTCGAAAATCCGCTTTACCAAGCCAACCCGACGAATCGCTGTTATCACTGCAAAACCGAACTCTACGGCAAACTTTCCTCGATTGCCGAAGCGAAAAAAATCGAATTCGTTCTGGACGGCGCGAACACCGACGACGTAGGCGATTATCGTCCGGGCAGAAGCGCGGCGGCGGAAAAATCAGTGCGTAGTCCTTTAATCGAAGTCGGGTTGAGCAAATCGGAAATCAGGGAATTGAGTAAAAATCAGAGGCTTCCCACCTGGAGTCAACCGTCGAGTCCGTGTCTTTCGTCGAGAATCGCCTACGGCGTTCCGGTGACAATCGAAAGGCTTTCAAAAATCGAGCGCGGCGAAGAATTCGTTCGTCGGCTCGGATTCCGAGAGTTTCGCGTTCGCGTTCACGACGAACTCGCGCGGCTGGAAATCGCGCCGGAAGAAATGGAACGCGCATTGAATTTGAATATTGTCCAAAAATTGGCGGAAAAATTTCGCCGTTTAGGATTCAAATATGTGACTCTCGATTTGAACGGTTATCGAAGCGGAGCGATGAACGAAGTTTTAGAAAATAAAGAATATAAAAAGTAAGCAAGCGAAAGTTAAAAATAAAAAGCATTTGTCCGAATTGCTTGAATTTTATTTTCGCTCTTTTGTAATAGACAATACGAAAATACACGAGAAAATTGGAGAAGATTATAAAAAATGGCAAATCCGATGGCTGATGAAATGCGGCGTTTCAAATCAAGCGACGAAAAAAACCCGTTCGAGGCGATGAGCGAACGCTTCGACCGCGCCGCGCAACTTCTTGGCTTAGACCCCGATTTATACGCGGTAATGCGCGTTCCGAGTCGGGAATTGAAAGTTTATATTCCGGTGCGAATGGATTCGGGGCATATCGAAGTGTTTGAAGGTTTTCGCGTTCAGCACAATTTCGCGCGCGGTCCGGCAAAAGGCGGAATTCGCTATGCGCCCGACGTAACTTTAGACGAAGTAAAGGCTCTTTCGGCGTGGATGACCTGGAAATGCGCGGTCGTCAACGTCCCGTTCGGCGGCGCGAAAGGCGGCGTGATATGCAATCCGATTCAGATGTCGCAAGGCGAACTCGAACGGCTGACCCGGCGTTACACGGCTGAACTGTTTGATTTTATCGGTCCCGACCGCGACGTTCCCGCGCCAGATATGAACACGAACGAGCAGACGATGGCGTGGATTATGGACACTTATTCGATGCACGCAGGACATACGGTGAACGCGGTCGTTACCGGCAAACCGATTGCGCTCGGCGGCTCGCTCGGACGGCGCGAGGCTACGGGGCGCGGCGTTTTATTCTGCGTTAACGAAGCTATCAAACGATTCAAATTAACGCCGGAAAAAACTTCGGTCGTCGTGCAGGGTTCGGGCAATGTCGGCGGCATCGGGGCGGAATTGATGCACGAATTGGGTTATAAAGTAATGGCTATTTCGGATGTCGGTGGAGGAATTTACAACTCGAACGGATTGAATATCCCGCAAGTGTTGAGTTACCTGCAGGCGAACAAAACCCTCGAAGGTTATGCAGAAGCCGAACAAGTCAGCAACAAAGAGCTTTTGGAAATCGAGTGCGATGTGCTGGCT
>CADCUR010000122.1 GCA_902805935.1 uncultured Pyrinomonadaceae bacterium | reverse complement strand
CTCTAAAAACTCTGAGTCCTCTGCGGCTAAATCCTAAATTTATGCAGCCTGAAATTATTTCAAAAAAATCAATTTATCAAGGAAAGATTTTCGACGTTTCGCTCGACCGCATCCGTGAAGGCGAAATCGAATACGAACGCGAAATCGTCGCGCACGACGGCAGTGCGGTGATCGTTCCCGTTTTCGCCGATAAAACCGTCGCGCTCGTCAAACAATACCGCCACGCCGCCGGTAAATACTTGTGGGAAATTCCCGCCGGTTCTTTGGAAAAAGACGAAAACCCTGAGACGGGCGCGCGGCGCGAACTCGAAGAAGAAGTCGGCGTGACGGCTGGCAAGTTAGAATTGCTGTCGGAATTTTACGTTTCGCCCGGATTTTTATCGGAAAAAATGTTCGTCTTTCTGGCGACCGATTTGACGGAAACGGCGCAAAATCTGGAAGACGACGAGCTAATCGAAATAAAAAAATACGCATTTGAACGAGCGTTTGAAATGATTCGCCGGAATGAAATCAAAGACGCGAAAACGATTATCGGTTTAACTTTAGCGGGCGGAAAATTCGGATTCCATATTTAAAAACCTTTCATTGCTTGACGCTCATTTCTTTTTTCGATATTCTAACGGTTCGCGTTTTGGCGAAAATCAAAGACAGAAGCAGACTATTATGAGTACTTACTTTCCGAGCGGAAAAGGTTTGGCGGAAAACCGCAAATGGTTCGTCGTGGACGCGCAGGGCAAAACCGTCGGCAGATTGGCGACCGAAGTGGCGCGGATTTTGTCGGGCAAAAACAATCCGGCTTACACGCCGTTTCTCGATATGGGCGACCACGTAGTCGTCATCAACGCGCGTCATTGCATCTTTAAAGGTTCAAAAAACGAGCAGAAAGTTTATCGCTATCACACGCTTTATCCGGGCGGACTTCGTGAAACGAACGTTAAAGATATGTTCGCCAGCAAACCGGAACGCATTTTGGAATTGGCGATTAAAGGAATGTTGCCGAAAACAAAACTCGGCAAAGCGATGGCGAAAAAACTAAAAGTTTACGCCGACGCCGACCACCGCCACACCGCGCAGCAGCCCGAAACAATCGAAATCGAAACGAAATAAATTACAAAACATAGAATATGGCAGACATTCAGTATTACGGAACGGGACGACGGAAAACCTCGACGGCGCGCGTTTACCTGCGTCCGGGCAGCGGCGACATCAAAGTCAATCGTCGCGGATTTGAAAATTATTTTCCTAACGAAGCGTTGCGGATGATTATTCATCAACCGCTTCGTTTGACAGATACGACCGGCAAATTCGACATTCTGATCAATGTCAAGGGCGGCGGCACAGCCGGGCAAGCTGGCGCGGTGCGGCACGGAATCACACGCGCTCTTTTGGAGTACAACGCGGATTTGCGCCCGACTTTGAAAAAAGCCGGACTCGTAACCCGTGACCCGCGCCAGAAGGAACGCAAAAAATACGGTCAGAAAGGCGCGCGGGCGAGATTCCAATTCTCGAAACGATAGTTTGTTAATGGTTAATTGTTGATTAATGCGGATTGCAAGCGAAACAATTAACCATTAACTTTTAACGATTAACAATTAATCCATTGCCGAAGTTTTTTGGTTTATCAAATCTAAATTTCGGTGAGTATAAAAACCAATAAAGTTAAGGAGATTTAAATTTTGGCTACAGTCACAATGAAGGAACTGCTCGAAGCGGGCGTTCACTTTGGACATCAGGTTCGCCGTTGGAATCCGAAAATGAAGGAATACATTTTCGGCGAGCGCAACGGCATTTATATTATTGACCTGCAAAAAACGCAGAAACTTTTCCGCGACGCACTGGCTTACGTTCAAGAAGCTGTCACCGAACGTCCGAAAATGAAAATTCTGTTCGTCGGCACTAAACGTCAAGCGCAGGAAGCGATCAAAGAAGAAGCCGAACGCTGCGGACAGTTTTACATCAATAACCGATGGCTCGGCGGATTGATGACGAATTTTCAGACCGTGCAAAAATCGGTTAAGAAAATGCGCGACATCGAAGCGATGAAGGAAGACGGACGCTTTGAAATGCTAACGAAAAAGGAACGGCTCGAACTCGACCGCGAACACGAAGGCTTGATGAAAAACCTGGCAGGCATCCGCGATATGAACGGGTTGCCCGATATGCTTTTCGTGATTGACGTTCGCAAGGAAGACATCGCCGTCGCCGAAGCGAATCGCCTTAATATCCCAATTGTCGCTGTCGTTGACACGAACTGCTCGCCTGAAGGCATAAACCAGGTGATTCCGGGGAATGACGACGCGTTGCGGGCGATTCGCCTGTTTGCGTCTCGCATCGCCGACGCGATTCTCGAAGGTCAGCAAGTGGCGACCGAAGGCGGCGTAGCCGCTGTCGGCGCGCAGCAATCCGAAACGGAGAACGGCAACGAAGCCACGAACAGCGAGCCGCTTGAACCGACGATTCAAACGGCTGACCGCAGTTTTGCTACTGCCGATGCGACTAATCAAGCCGACGAAACCGACACCACCGGTTCTTATGTCAATGACGAACCCGGCGCGTTCGGGCGAGGCGCGGTTCGCTCGGAAATCGAGAAATCATTCGTTTCTTCCGAAGCAATCGTTAATGCTAACGAATCAACCGAGCCGGAACCGGCACAGGCGGAAACAAACGAAGCGACTGCTCGCTAAACAAACAATTTTCATCTCGACAGCGCGGCTCATTTTCGTTTCATTGTAAGCGGGCTGCGCTTTTTTATAAACTAAATACTGGAAATTATTTTACGGAGTTAATTTTATGGCAGAAATCACAGCAAGTCTTGTAAAATCGCTGCGCGAAAAAACCGGCGCGGGAATGATTGATTGTAAAAACGCCTTGGTCGAATCCGGCGGCAACGAAGAACAAGCCGTCGAAATCCTACGCAAAAAAGGAATGGCGACGGCGGGCAAAAAAGCCGGTCGCGTAACAGCCGAAGGCGTCGTCGGCTCGTATATTCATATGGGCGGCAAAGTCGGCGTAATGGTCGAAATTAACTGCGAAAGCGATTTCGTCGCGCGCGGCGAAGAATTCCAACAGCTTGTCAAAGATGTGGCGATGCACATCGCCGCCGTTGACCCAAAATACGTCAAGCGCGAAGAAGTTCCCGCAGACGTTCTCGACAAAGAACGCGAAATTTTGATGGAGCAGTTAAAAAACGACCCGAAAAACGCCAGTAAACCCGACGACGTTTTAAATAAAATCATCGAAGGACGCATCGGCAAATACTACGAAGAATCGGTTCTGCTCGACCAGCCGTTCGTCAAAGACCCAAGCAAAACCGTCGGCGAATTGGTGACCGAAAAAATTTCTTCGATTAAAGAAAACATTTCCGTCCGGCGTTTCACGCGCTACAAAATGGGTGAAGGCATTGAAAAGAAAGCGGACGATTTCGCATCGGAAGTCGCTTCGATGGTCGGATAATTTTGGCGGTCAACAGTTATCAGTTATCAGTCAACAAATCTGATAACTGATAACTGTTGACTGATAACTGTTTATGAAACCAGCATACAAACGAGTTCTTCTGAAACTTTCCGGCGAAGCCTTAATGGGCGAGCGCAATTACGGCATTGATACTAACGTCGCCGAAGCCGTCGCCCGTGAAATCAAAGGCATCTACGAACTCGATGTCCAGATTGCGATTGTCGTCGGGGGCGGCAACATCTTTCGCGGCGTTTCCAAATCGGCGGGCAATATGGATCGTTCGAGCGCCGATTATATCGGTATGCTGGCGACCGTGATGAACGCCGTCGTGCTGCAGGATGCGCTCGAAAAACTCGATGTTTTCACGCGCGTGATGTCGGCGGTTGATATTCCGCAGCTTGCCGAGCCGTTCATTCGCCGCCGTGCAATGCGTCATCTCGAAAAAGGTCGCGTCGTGATTTTTGCTGCCGGAACTGGTAATCCATTTTTCACCACCGATTCCGCTGCGGCGCTTCGCGCGCTCGAAATCAAAGCCGACATAATTTTAAAAGGGACGAAAGTTGACGGCATTTATTCCGCCGATCCGATGACGACACCGGATGCGACGCGCTTTGAGAAAATTTCTTATCAGGAAGTTCTTGAAAAGCAGTTAAAAGTGATGGATGCTTCGTCAATTTCGCTTTGTATGGACAACAATTTGCCGATTATGGTTTTCAATATGCGCGAATCGGGAAATATTTTAAAAGCCGTACAGGGCGATTTGGCTATCGGAACGCTGGTGACGGTCAACGGCAAAACGCAGACTGCCGGTTAGTTTTTATAAAAAATATTTTTAGAGGAAAATATGAGTGTAGATATTGTTTTAAGCGAAGCAAAACCAGATATGGAAGCGGTGGTCGAAGATTTGAAAAGAAAACTCACCAACGTGCGGACGGGTCGCGCCAACGTCGGAATTTTGGATAACATCACGGTTGATTACTACGGCGTGCCGACGCCGCTCGCGCAGATGGCTTCGGTCAACGCGCCCGAAGCGCAGATGCTGACGATTCAGCCGTGGGAAGCGGGACAAATCGGCGCGATTGAAAAAGCGATTAACGCTGCCAATCTCGGCTTCAGCCCGTCGAACGACGGCAAAGTGATTCGCTTGAGCGTTCCGCCTTTGACCGAAGAACGCCGCCGAATGCTTGCCAAACAAGTTCACGAAATTGCCGAAGAACATAAAATCGCCATCCGCGGCGTACGCCATGACGCCAACGATATGCTGAAATCAATGGCGAAGGACAAGGAAATTTCCGAAGACAACGAGCGATATGGTTTGGATGAAGTGCAGAAATTGACGAACGCTTACACGAGCAAAATTGACGAACTCGCCAAAGCCAAAGAACAGGAAATTATGACTGTTTGATTTTCGGTTCAATTAAAAAAGATGAAGCGGGCAATAGAAATTTCTATTGCCCGCTTCATCTTTTTTCCGCGAACTAAATTATTTGCCCATCACGAAAACATCATCGGCGACGACGGAATTAACTTGGATGTCTTTGGCTTTGAAATTCGCATAGACGGTTAAATTTCCCGTTTCAAACCGCTGCGCGTATTTTTCAGGAACTTTCACG
>CADCUR010000121.1 GCA_902805935.1 uncultured Pyrinomonadaceae bacterium | reverse complement strand
GCTTGACGAAAACCGAATCGAATATGCGGTGTGGCGGCTTATCTTTAGCCATTCACGGATTTGCGCGAGCGACTTTGGATATAGATATTTTGATTCAGCCCGAATCGCTGGAAAAAGCATATAAAATTGGTGCGGAAAAGGGCTTCGATATTCGCGGGCTGGATATTTCATTCAAGGAAAGAGCCGTTGAAATCCGGCGCGTTTCCAAGATTGACGACAATGGCGAAGTGCTTTCGCTTGATTTATTGTTAGTAACACCGCAGGTTCAAGACGTTTGGGAAACGCGAGAGAAAATAGATTTTTTGGGCAATTGGCTTTCCGTCGTTTCTCTGGCAGGTCTAATAAAAATGAAACGGCTGGCGGGCAGACCGCAGGATTTAGCGGATATTGCGAGGTTAGAAAATGAAGAAAGTTGATATGTCAGAAGCGGCAATTTTGCGGCGATTAAAAACGGTTGACCAGCTCCGCGAACTTTGCCTGACTTTGATGAAGGCGAAAAAAGAATCGGACGAGAAAGCGAAAAAGAACAAGCCGATTGTGAAAAAGACGAATGCTGAAAATTGACGTTCACACGCACATTTTGCCGCGGGAAATTCCGCGCTGGAAAGAACGGTTCGGCTACGGCGGATTCGTCCGGCTCGAACATCACCAGCCGTGCTGCGCGAAAATGCTGAAGGACGACGGTCATTTTTTCCGCGAGATTGAAGACAACTGCTGGAGCGCCGAAAGGCGAATCGAAGAATGCGACTTGTTCGGCGTGAATGTGCAGGTTTTATCAACTGTTCCCGTGATGTTCAGCTATTGGGCAAAGCCGTGCGACGGCGCGGAAATCGCCAAATTTTTGAACGACCGCTTAGCCGAAATCGTCAACGAATTTCCGACGCGATTCGTCGGTTTGGGAACCGTGCCGATGCAGGACGCGAAACTGGCGATTCGAGAATTGGAGCGGTGCAAACGCATCGGTTTGGTCGGCGTACAAATCGGCACGAACGTCAATCAACTGAATTTGGGCGAGCCGCAGTTTTTCGATTTTTTCAAAGCCTGCGAAGAATCGGGAATGGCGGTTTTCGTGCATCCGTGGGAGATGATGGGCGAGCGCGAGATGCAAAAGTATTGGCTGCCGTGGCTCGTCGGAATGCCCGCCGAAACCGCGCGGGCGATTTGCTCGCTGATTTTTTCCGGCGTGTTGGAGAAATGTAAAAGTTTGCGAATTTGTTTCGCGCACGGCGGCGGTTCGTTTCCTGCGACGATTGGCAGAATCGAACACGGATTTCTGGCGCGACCGGATTTATGCGCGGTTGACAACGCGCACAACCCGCGAAATTACCTCGGCAAATTCTGGTTCGACTCGCTCGTTCACGACGCAGCGATGCTCAAGTTTTTGATCGAACTGGCGGGCGCGGACAAAGTTGCTTTGGGAACTGATTATCCATTTCCGCTCGGCGAAAAAGCGGCGGGCAGTTTGATTGAATCAATGTCGTTTGACGAAGAAACGAAATCTAAATTGCTGCACGGCGCGGCGCTCGAGTGGCTGAATTTGAAGAAAGATTTATTTGTATGAATTTTGAATTTTCCGAGTCTTTCGCGCGGCAAATGGATTTGGACGACCGGCTCAAACAGTTCCGCGACGAATTTTATATTCCCAAACAATCGAACGGCGAAGATGCGATTTATTTCACTGGCAATTCGCTCGGTCTGCAGCCGAAAACGACGAAAGATTATATCGAGCAGGAATTAAAAGATTGGGAAACTCTAGGCGTCGAAGGGCATTTCAAGGCGAAGAATTCCTGGATGCCGTACCACGAATTTCTGACCGAACAGATGGCGAACGTCGTCGGCGCGAAATTGTCTGAAACGGTCGTGATGAATTCGCTGACGGTCAATCTGCATCTTTTGATGGTTTCGTTTTACCGCCCGACTCAAACAAGATACAAAATCGTCATCGAAGCGGGCGCGTTTCCCTCAGACCAATACGCCGCCGCGTCGCAGATAAAATTTCACGGTTTCGGCGTAGAAGACGCGCTCCTTGAACTCGCTCCGCGCGTTGGCGAAAATTGTCTGCGCGCCGAAGATATCGAACAAACGATTGTCGAAAACGGCGATTCGATTGCCTTGATTTTGCTCGGCGGCGTTAATTATTACACCGGACAGAAATTTGATTTTCAAAAAATCGTTGAAATCGGTCACGCGCAAGGCGCCGTCGTCGGCTTCGATTTGGCGCACGCGGCGGGAAATGTCGAACTCAATCTGCACGACTCGAACGCGGATTTCGCCGCCTGGTGTTCGTATAAATATCTCAACGCCGGTCCGGGCGGCATTGCCGGAGTTTTCGTTCACGAACGTCACGGCGAAGCGTTCGATTTGCCGCGTTTTGCCGGTTGGTGGGGACACGACAAGGCGACGCGCTTTTTCATGGACAAACAATTCGTCCCGATGCCCGGCGCCGAAGGCTGGCAACTCTCGAATCCGCCGATTTTTCAGCTCGCCGCGCTCAAAGCCTCGCTCGACGTTTTTGAAGCAGCCGGAATGAAAAATTTGATTGAAAAATCGAAACGGCTGACCGGCTATCTGGAATTTTTGTTGAATGATATTCACGACGAAAGAATCTCCGTCATCACGCCTGCGGATGAAAAAATGCGCGGTTGTCAGCTTTCGATTCGCGTTAAGGATGCGGACAAAAATCTTTTCAAAGCCGTCTCCGACAAAGGCGTCGTTGCTGATTGGCGCGAACCGGACGTGATTCGCGTCGCGCCCGTGCCGCTTTACAATTCTTTTTCGGACGTTTATAAATTCGCTCTAATTTTGAAGAATTGTTTGGCGTAAAAGCAATGTTGAAATTCCCGAACATTAATAACAAGGAAGACTTCGACGAACATTTTCAAAGTCAAATCTGGCTTGTCGCGGCTCACGAGATTTGTCGGCGACACCGAATTTCTTTCGCCGAATTAAAACGCACCGAAATGGGCGAACACATTGTCTTTTTGATTGACGATTCGTTGGTTATCAAAATCTACAGACCTTTTCGCCGATGTTTCGAGCGTGAAAAAAAGGCGCTGGAATTTGTCGCCGGTCGAATCAACTTTAAAGTTCCTGAAATCGTTCAAACGGGCGAGATTGAAAATTTTAGATATATTCTGATGACGCAGCTTTCAGGAGCAGCGATGACGCGAGCCGCGTGGCTGACTCTGCCGACGGACGAACAATTGAAATTTGTCGCGGAACTCGCAGCCGGGTTGAAATCAATTCATTCGCTTGACGCCGGTTCGGTCGAATCTGACTGGTCTGAATTTGTCGAAGAACGAGCGGATACGTTCATCGAAAGGCAGATCGCGCACGGCGTAAATTCAAAAATTATCAAGAGCTTGCCCGCGTTTCTCGACGCGAATCTGAAACTCGTTCCAAAAAATTCTCCGGCTGTTTTTCTACACGGCGACGTGCATTTCGGCAATTTGCGCTTTCGTCAATCCGGCGGCGATTGGCGTATTTCCGGTCTGTTTGATTTTGCCGATTCGCGTCGCGGTTTTCACGAATACGATTTTCTCGCCGTCGGCGTTTTGATGATTCAAGGACAAGCCGAAGTTCAGCGTGAGTTTTTCAAATCTTACGGTTACGCCGAAAACCTGCTCGATGAATCTTTTCGCCGGCGGTTGATGATGCTGACGATGTTATACGAAACGAGCGATTTGCGGCGCTACGCTCTGCGTCTGAAACCGGAAGCGGTTGATTTTTCGCTCGAACAATTAGAACGAGCGATTTGGAGTTTCACCGAATAAACAATGCCCAAACAAAAAGTAATCATTATCGGCGCGGGGTTGGCGGGTTCGCTTTTAGCGATTTACCTTGCAAAAAAAGGAATCGAAGCGGACGTTTACGAATCGCGCGGCGATATGCGAAAAGAGGAAACGGCAGCGGGACGTTCGATAAATCTCGCCTTATCGAATCGCGGAATCGCCGCGCTCAAAGAAATCGGCTTGGACGAATATATGCTCGCCGAAGCCGTGCCGATGCACGGGCGTATGATTCACGCCGCGGACGGACAAACAAAACTTTTACCTTACAGCGGCAGACAAGGCGAGTATATCAACTCGGTCTCGCGCGCCGGTTTGAACGTCGCTTTGATAGACGAGGCGGAAAAATACGCGAACGTAAAATTCTTTTTCAACGAGCGATTAGCTGATTTCGACTGCAAAACCGGCGACGCCCGATTTGAATCCGGGAAAATCGTTCGAGGCGAGACGCTGTTTGCCACCGACGGCGCGGGTTCAAAAGTGCGCGACGCGATGCTGCACGGCGGCGTCGCGCGTTTTGATTTTTCCCAGAAATGGCTCGAACACGGTTACAAAGAACTACACATTCCGCCCGGTGCGAACGGCGCGTTTCAAATGGAGAAAAACGCGCTGCACATTTGGGCGCGGCGACAGTTTATGATGATCGCGCTGCCGAACGCGAACGGCAGTTTCACCTGCACGCTCTTTTTAGCGCACACGGGCGAGACGAGTTTCGAGCAATTGACTGATGAAAAATCTCTGCTCGAATTCTTCGAGGCAAATTTTGCCGACGCGATTCCGTTGATGCCGACATTAATCGAAGACTTCTTCGCTAATCCGGTCGGCAATCTCGGCACGGTCAAATGTTTTCCCTGGAATGTCGGCGGAAAGAGTTTACTGCTCGGCGACGCGGCGCACGCCGTCGTGCCGTTTTACGGGCAAGGAATGAACGCTTCGTTTGAAGACTGCCGCGTGCTAAACGATTTAATCGAACGGCACGGCACGAATTGGAAAACGGTTTTCGACGAATTTACAAACGTGCGTAAAGAAAACGCCGACGCAATTGCGCAGATGGCGGAGGAAAATTTTTACGAAATGCGCGATGCGGTCGCCGACCCGGTTTTCGTTAGAAAACGTGAACTCGAAACAAAACTCGAACACGAATTTCCCGAGTATTTTTCCAAATACTCGATGGTCACGTTCCGCGAAGATTTGCCGTATTCAGTAGCGAAGCGCAAAGGCAACGCGCAGGATAAATTACTGATGGAAATCTGCGCGGAAGTTGAAAACGTAAGCGAGATTAATTTGAATGAAGTGATAAAAAAAGTGAAATTGATATAAATCAGGAGAACTATCAATTATGAAAACTTCACATTCCA
>CADCUR010000120.1 GCA_902805935.1 uncultured Pyrinomonadaceae bacterium | reverse complement strand
AACTACAAACACCAACGAATCAGGCGATTATGTATTTGCATCGCTCACGCCGGGCTTATACCGCGTGACGGTCGAAGCGGCTAACTTTAAAACTTCGGTTAAAGAAAACGTTCGTCTAAACGTCGGCGAAACGCAGGAATTCAATTTCACGATGGAAATCGGCGGTTCGCAGGAAACCGTGACGGTGACGAGCGACGAACCGTTGGTAGAAACTACGACCAGCAGAATTGGCGGCACTATCAGTGAGCAGGAATTGACCGAACTGCCTTCGATTAACCGCAACTTTATCGGTTTCGTCGGACTCGTGCCGGGCGTCGTGCCGAATATCAGCACCGAATCGTTCGGCTCGGATGCTGTGAGTGTCAACGGACAAGACCCGCGTTACAACAATTTTACGCTTGACGGCGCAAACAATAACGATGACGTAATCGGGCAGCGCGCCGGCAGTCAGACGCGCACGGCACTAGAAGCTGTGAAGGAATTTCAAGTGCTAACCAACCAGTTCAGCGCTGAATTCGGACGCACTTCCGGCGGCATCATCAACGCGGTGACTAAATCTGGCACCAATTCATTTCGCGGCAGCGCGTTCGGATTTTTTCAGGACGATTCGCTCAATGCGAAAAGCCGGTTTGCCGAATTGAACAACCTCGAAGATGCGGAAACGAGTTACAAACAATTCGGCGGAACCATCGGCGGACCGATTAAAAAGGATTTGGCGCACTTCTTTTTCAGCTTCGAGCGCACGAACATTGATCAGGGCGTGATCATTGATATTCCGGCGCGCCCGGCGCTTAATTTCTCAACTGCGACGCAGACGCGCGCGACGAATATTCTGCTGCGCGGCGACGTTCAGCCGACGCAGAACCATCAAGTTTCAATTCGATATTTGCGGGAAAATTCTCCGCAGCTCAATCAGATTATTCCGGTCGGCACGCGCCAGGTTTCGCTCGCCGCCTCGCGCGAAGAAGCCGACGTTGACCAAACGACGGTCGGAAGCTGGACGTATAATTTAACGTCGAATATCTTGAACGATCTGCGGCTTTCCTTTACGCAGGAAGACGTCGCTTTCGGCAGTCCCGGATTTAACGCCGGCGGCTCGCAGGCTGATTTGGCGCCGACACTGCAGTTTAATACGTTTGTTGACCAGCAAAGCGCCACCGCGCAGACGCGCGTCAACAACTCATACCGTTTAGCCGACACGCTGACGTGGATCAAAGGCGCGCATACTTTGAAATTCGGCGTCGATTACAATTACGTAACGGCGGACAGCGTAACGCAGGATAATCTGAACGGCACATTCGTTTTTCCGACCGATCTGCCATTTGATCCCTCTAATCCGCGCAGTTACCCGGAACGCCTCTCGATTCGCGTCGGCGGACCGCTTGAAAATTTCCAAATCAATCACAATACGAGCGTTTTCGTGCAGGACGACTGGAAAGTCAACCGCAAATTGACGCTCAATCTCGGTGTGCGTTACGACGACGAAACCATCTCATCGGACAACAACAACGTTTCACCGCGTTTGGGTTTCGCATATGACGTAACGGGCGACGCGAAAACCGTCGTGCGCGGCGGTTTCGGTTTCTTCTATCAGAATACGCCTTTTGAATTAATCAGTGCCATTCGCACGAGCGGACCTTTTTCTACTTCTTTCGTTCGTAATTTTCCGCTGAACGCCGCCGATCCCGGTCCGCGCGCGGGAAATTTTCCGACCGATCCGACTTTGCGCAACGGTCCGGTTATTGATCGCGCATTAATCGCTTCGATTGTCGGTTCGACCACTTTACTGGCAAATCCGGCGCCAATCGTAGATAATACCGAGCGCCAAATGCCTTACACGCGTTCGTTCTCGATCGGATTTCAGCGCGAACTCTTCTCAAATATGGCAGTCACGGCGGATTACATTCATACGGACGGTGTGAATCAGTTCCTGACCGTCAATCTCAATCCGGGCAGACGCGCGACGACCGCTTCGACCGGAGCTATTTCCCGGCAATTCTCGACGCTCGGAACGGTAATTAATAACAGTTTCGTTCCGGTGCTGACAGATAATTTTGCTAATTTGCCGTTTCAAAATGCGTCGGTGACCAACGTTTTGACGCGTATTAATCTCGGCGAAACGAACTACGACGCGTTGCAGCTTTCGCTCGACAAGCGTTTTTCGAGAGGTTTTCAATTCAAAACTTCTTACACGCTTTCGAAAGGAACCGGAAATGTTAGCGGCAGCGGCACGCCGACGGCGAATTTTCAAACGCAGTCCGGTCTGAATCTCGAAGAAGGTCGCGGTCCGACCTCTTTCGACCGCCGCCACAACTTCGTTTTCAGCGGCTTGTACCGCGTGCCGCGCACCAGAGGTTTGGTCGTCAGCACTGTCATCCGAGCGTTATCGGGAACGCCGTTTACCATTTTGAACGGAACGATTGACACCAATCAAAACGGCATCAACTTCGATCCGCTGCCCGCCGGAACGTTTACTAATTCGCGCACCTTCGCTAACGGCGAAACGTTGAATTTCTCGATTGACAACAAAGGCGGATTCAACGGCGCGCGCCTTCCGGGATTTTTCTCGGTTGATCTGCGTCTGGCTTACAAATTTAACTTTACCGAGCGCATCAACGCCGGTTTTACGTTTGAAGTCTTCAATCTCGCCAATCGTACCAATTACGATGATCTGACGGTTTCGGGTGATACGTCGCAAAGCACTTTCCTGATCCCTTCGGTCGCTAAGCCTCCGCGTACGTTGCAGCTCGGTTTCCGCGTTGCTTTCTAATAATGTTAAGCTCGCCGATTCCTATATAGGAATCGGCGAACTTTTTAATTACTTTTCTTAAATTTCCATCTTAATTTTTATAAATTATGCGTAATGAATTCTTAGCTTTCACGGCAGAAAAAATGTCGAGCGATTGGTACAAGTCAATAGCTTTCATCTTGATGCTGGCAGCAATAAACCTTGCGTTGCCAGTCGGGTTTTTCGCTCAACGTACTGCCAAACCCGTGCTGCATGGTAAACAATGGATGGCAATTACGGGCAAACCACTCGCCGCGACCGCCGGGGCGATGATTTTTCAAAAGGGCGGGAACGCGGTTGATGCCGCCTGCGCGATGCTCGGGGCGACTTCGACGATGTGGGATACCTTAAGTTGGGGAGGCGAGACTCAGGCGCTGATTTACAATCCGAAAACCGGCAAAGTCCTCGGCATTAACGCGCTCGGCGTAGCTCCTACTGGGGCTACAGCAGAATTTTACAAAAGCAAGAAAATGAATTACCCGCCTGAACACGGACCGCTCGCCGCCGTTACGCCGGGCACGCCTGGGGGACTATTGGTAATGCTGGCGGAATACGGCAAACTCAGCTTGAAAGACGTTCTGGAGCCTTCGATCCAAATGGCTGACGGTTACCCGATTGAAGCGCAGGCGGCAAACGCCATCGAGCGTGAAAAGAAACGACTGAAAGACTGGAAGCATTCGCGCGGCGTGATGCTTCCGCATTTGGGAGAAAAACGGGAAGCGCCGGTAGCCGGTGAAATCTTCAGCCAGCCGGATCTGGCGACAACTTTGCGAAAACTAGTCGACGCCGAACAGCAAGCTCTTAAGCAGGGCAAGAACCGAAAGGAAGCGATTTATGCCGCCTACGACCGTTTCTACAAAGGGGATGTTGCTCGCGAATTTGTCCGGGGCACGCAGGAAGAAGGCGGTTTAATCACGCTCGCGGATCTGGCGAACTGGAAAGTGCGAATCGAAGAACCTGTCAAGACGACCTACAAAGGCGTCGAAGTTTATAAACTCACTCACTGGACGCAGGGACCGGCGATGCTGCAGGCGCTTAATATCCTTGAAAATTATGATCTAAAGGGAATGGGTTACAACAGTGCCAGATACATTCACACCGTTTACCAGGCGATGAGCTTAGCCTTTGCCGACCGGGATTTCTATTACGGCGACCCTTATTTTCCGCCGGCTGAGCCGATAGAAGGTTTGCTTTCGAAGGCATATGCCAAAGAGCGAATGAAACTGATAAATATGGAGCGTAATAACGCGATGATCAAACCCGGTGACCCATACCCGTTTCAGGGGCGCACCCCGAATCCGTTTCGGCAACTACTGGAGAAGTGGTCGCCGCAGCCACCCGCCGGTCGCGGCTCGGGGTTTAATCAGGACGCGATTACAAGTTCATCCTGGAAGGATTTTCGGGAATCATTCTACTCGGGCACAACGTCGGTCGAAACGGCTGACAAAGAAGGATGGGTTGTGTCCATAACACCGAGCGGCGGATGGATTCCTGCGGTCATCGCGGGCAAAACCGGAATCGGTTTAAGCCAGCGGGCGCAGAGTTTCGTGCTGAATGCGGAGGAGAATCCCTTTAATGTCATTGAACCAGGCAAACTCCCGCGCGTTACGCTGACTCCGAGTATGGCATTAAAAAACGGAAAGCCGTTTCTCGCCTTTGCCGTTCAGGGCGGAGACAGCCAGGACCAAAATCTGTTGCAGTTTTTCCTGAACGTCGTCGAATTCGGAATGAACGTGCAGGAAGCCGTCGAAGCGCCCAATATCAACAGCTTTCAGATGCGCAGCTCTTTCGGCGCGCACGAATCTCGCCCCGGAAGGCTTTTACTGACCGAGTCGGTCCCGCCCTGGACGCGCGGCGAGCTCAGAAAAATGGGGTATGATTTAACTTATGAAGAGCGCACTTCGGGACCGATCAACGCCATCTTTTTCGACCGCGAACACAACACCTTCTGGGGCGGTTCAAGCCATCACGGGGAAGACTACGGGATTGCTTGGTAGAATAATTCCAAAAGTTTCTGAGAAAAGCGTTTCAAAAAGTTATGACGATACTGTTGCCAAATTCATTTTAAGTGATATTTACCAAGTTGAATTAACCAGGAGTAGACCTATTTTCTAATTGTGAAATTGGTATTTTAGCTGGCACATCTCATAAAACAGAACATTTTTCCTGCCAATGGAAAGCCGCTGGCGCTGAACAATTTGACGAAGCAGGATTTATTTCTGCTTTGAAACAAGATGTTGAGAACGAAATCAAGAATAGCGGAGCAAAAATTGTCGAAAGCGGTAAACCTGAAACGAACAGTTTTTATTTCGAGTACACCTTTGAAAACGTAAAAGGTCGCATTGAGGTTTTAGGAAGTGAACTCGA
>CADCUR010000119.1 GCA_902805935.1 uncultured Pyrinomonadaceae bacterium | reverse complement strand
CATTAGGCGAATACGCGCGGCAAGTGAAAATCGAAAAAGCCATCAGTTTAATCGGACAATCGCGCGGCTCTCTCGCCGACATCGCTTACGAATGCGGTTTCGCCGACCAGAGCCATTTTATTCGCGCTTTTAAAAAAACGACGGGATTTTTGCCGGGCGAGTTCAAAAAAATTTAAGCGGCTAATTTCGTTCTATTTTTCCGGCGGGGGCGCGTGCTAGTTTGTCGATTATGTCAATCTTGAAAATCGCCGCCCAAATTACTCGAAAATTTTTATTCGTCTTCGTTTTCGCGTCATTCGTTTTCGCCGCCGATGCGGAGGCACAGAATTTAACAAAGCAAGACATCGAATCGAGCGTCGGAAAAATCGTCGAGCTTATCAAAGACAACTATGTTTTCGCCGAAAAGGGAAAAAGTATTGCCGCGCGCTTATCACGCGAACACGCGCCCAGCAAATTTGACGGCGCGAAAAATTGGAATGATTTGGGCATAAATATATTTGACTCATCTATTTCAGCTATTTACACTGATTGAAATTATGGATCGGAATTCAATATTTACCATCGTTTTCGCATTGCTAATACTGGCGGCTGGCGGCGCCCGTGGTCAGGATTTTAAGTCAGATGTCTGGTTAGAAGACTTCAATCAACTGAAGCGGGAAATGTCCGCTAAGTACGCCAATCTTGAGTGGACGGTTGAAACTCGCGGACTTGATCTGAAGCAGTTGTCCGAGCAAACCGAAGCTCGCTTGCTTAAAGCACCTAGTGAAACCGAGGCAAAAAAAATAATCCAATCATTTCTAGATGCTTTCGGAGACGGGCATCTGAGCGTTCAATGGGAACAAAATAAGGGTAATAGTTCTGCGCCCGCTGATGCTACGCAAACAGGCGACAAAATTCCTTTATGCCAGCGGCTCGGTTACCAAAGTCATAACCAGCCGCCTAGGATCGCTTTCACTAAGCTAAACAATTTCCGGGAAATCAATACCGACGACTCGAAATATTTGTCTATCGGAGTTCTGCGCGCCGCAACCGACAAGGATATCGGCGTAATCAGAATTCCAATCTTTAGCGAATACGCGTTTCCCGATTTATGCGAGCAGGCGGCAGCCGAAATGAGGTTAACGAAAGATTCCCCGTGCGATGATGAGTGTGGCGACCGGGTGGGAAGAAGCGCAGCGAATCTGCTGACGGCGGCACTTGCCAGACAGATTGAAGTCTTGAAGCGCAATAAGACGAGTGCTCTGCTGGTGGACATTAGCGGAAACGGCGGCGGCACGAATTGGACCGAACCCGCCGCTCGAACCCTTTCGGCTAAACCGCTTCGTTCGCCTCGCCAGCAGTTTATTCGGCACGAACATTGGACGAAGCAACTGAAGAAGCGTTTGGCAACGATTGAAGCCGATTCCCGCCAGACTGCGCCACCGAATCGAGAACTTTTACGACAGGGCGAAAATATTCTACGAAAGGCGCTCGTGGAATCTCAAAAGCCCTGTGACCGCGGCGGCGTTTGGGAAAATCGGAAACCGGACTGTTCACTTGTTGCGACCACTCCATCTTTGATGTGGTCCCATTTATCCATACACGAAACTCTCTGTAAAATGAGAGCATGAATCGAAAATACGATGATGAATTTAAGTAGCAAGCTATCAAAAAGGTCTATGACGGTCAAAGTGTGGCGAGCGTTTCGCGTGAGTTAGAGGCTGTTTAAGAAGTGCGTTTTCAGTGACTTATTTTTAAGTTGTTGTTATTATTGAGCCATTCCGCTCAAGGAGAAGAAATATGCCCGTTTCTCGACGCTCTTATTCAACCGATTTAACTGATGCCGAGTGGCAAATTCTCGAACCACTTTTGCCCGTGGAAAAGCCGGGTGGCAGACATCGCCTTTATCCGATGCGGGAAATCATCAACGCCCTCCGATATTTCTTGAGGGCTGGCTGCTCATGGAGATTGCTTCCGCACGATTTTCCGCACTGGCGAGCGGTTTATGAGTATTTCCGAATTTGGAAGCGGGACGACATTTGGCTTCGGATTCACGATTATTTGCACGCTGAGTTGCGTGCGGAAATGAAACGCGAGAAACAGCCCTCAGCAGGCATTGTTGATTCACAATCGGTGAAGACAACGGAAAAAGGGGGGCGCAGCGAGGCTACGATGGAGGCAAAAAGATAGCCGGAAGAAAACGACATATTGTTGTTGACACCACCGGACTCGTTATCCGGGCAGTGGTTCATTCGGCAGAAATTCGAGATGCGGAGGCAGCGGAATTAGTTTTCACCAAAGTCAATTTAATCAGTCACAGATTAAAGAAGATCTGGGCTGACATGGGTTATCGCGGCGAGCGATTGCGGCAATGGATTCTGGAGAATA
Source organism: uncultured Pyrinomonadaceae bacterium (assembly GCA_902805935.1). Lineage (GTDB taxonomy): Bacteria > Acidobacteriota > Blastocatellia > Pyrinomonadales > Pyrinomonadaceae. The sequence continues at coordinate 2,801 of CADCUR010000119.1, read as the reverse complement.
CGGATTGGGAGTTGGAGATCGTGCAGAAACCGCGACGGTGGGGTTGGTATCCCGAAGATGTCGAACCGGCGCCGATGCCCGCTTTCACCGTACTGAAAAGAAGATGGGTGGTTGAGCGCACATTCGCTTGGTTATGTCGAAACCGCAGATTGTCAAAAGACTACGAGTATTTGCCGACGAGTAGCGAGACCATGATTTATCTGGCGATGAGTAATCTGATGCTGAGGCGATTAGCAAACAAAACTCCGTACGGAATGCCAAGTCTGCAGAGATTAAGACTAAAGCGTTGAGAAAATACTTCTTAAACAGCCTCTAATACAGAAATTAAAAAGGCAGGTGTGTTAAGCTGATTGAATGAGAAAACTAGATTTTCCCACTCTTATTGTTGAAACCGTCGAACAGTTGCGAGAACGAGAAAAGCAGGAAAAAGATGCGCGGCGAAGACTTCGAGTTCAATTATTGCGCTTGTTGAAAAGCCGAGAAACGGTGTCAATCAAAGATGCCTGCCGGGTTTGCGGCATTACTGCAAAACACGGTTATGATTTATGGCACAAGTATCGAGACAAAGGTTTGAGCGAATACTTGCAATTGAATTGGAAGCCGCGCCAATCAAAACTCAGTGCTGAGCAACAAAGAAAACTACTTGAGCAAGCCAGCACCGAGAATGGTTTTGGGAGCCAGCAAGAAGTCCGTCAGTTTTTGCAAGACGAATTTGATGTTTGTTACACGCAGGGCGGAGTTTCGCTGCTTTTTCAACGACTGAAAATTAAAGCCAAAGTGCCGCGCCCGAAAAACAAAAAGGCGTCTGAAGAGGAACAAATCGAATATAAAAAAACTTTGCTGCAAGTGTGAGCCGAGAGCCGTATTATTTTCAAGACGAAATGCGCTTTGGGACGCGCACCGAGTTGGGAAAAAGATGGACTGCCTGCGGTGTGCGCCCGCAGGGAGAACAAATCATCGGTTATGAGTACGGTTATTTGTCGGTCGCTTTGAATCCTCAGACGGGCGCGATGTTCGTTCTGCTGTTACCGGATATGCGGGTCGAAAGTTTTCAAGCGTTTCTGAATGAGTTTGTTCGATTCATTGGCGAGCAGAGTTTTGTGCGGTTAATCACGGACGGAGCAGCAGCGCATCGCAGCACCCGGCTCAAAGTTGCTGAAAAACTGACGATTGAACATCTGCCGCCCTACTCGCCGGAGCTGAATCCGGTTGAGCGATTGTTCAAAGAACTGAGAAAAGAATTGAAGAATCGCGTCTTTGAGAGTTTCGAGGCGGTTGAAGAAGCCGTCATAAAAACAATTGAGCCGTTCATGAAAGACGGCTCACGGGTGAAAAAACTGACATTTTACGGTTGGCTGCATACAACACCAACCTAAATCATTTCTGTATTAGACCTCTTGCATAAGTAATTTAATGCGCCAGTTCGTAGTTATACAATCCGGCTATCAAGTTAAATCGCAACCCGAACCGGCGGCGACGGTTGCGATAGCGTTCCGCTACGATGCGAAAGATTTTCAAATGACGAATGACGTTCTCAACCACAATGCGTTGGCGCGACAAATCGCGGTTCGCCGCGCGTTGTGCCGCGCTCAAATCCTTGCCCTTCGGCTTCTTGGTCGGCGTTTGCGAGTTGCCGTGTTCTTTGTGCAAGCCTTGATAACCCGAATCTCCAAGCAGACAAATATTTTTCGCCAGTGCCACTCGGCTCTCTTTAAACATCGCAAAATCGTGCGTCTTGCCCGTTGCCTGTTTCGTGCAGATGACGCGCCGCGAATGTTTCTCGATAACGATTTGCGTTTTTATCGTGTGCCGCTTTTTCTTGCCGCTGTAATATCGTCGCTGTTTTTTTTCGGACGCTCGATGGGTGTTTCCGTCACGTCAAGAACCACGAATTCAAAAGCGTTCTCGCTGTGGCGCAAAACTTTTTTGCCGGGTAGTTTTAGGTCGGAACAATTTGCCAGCAAATTTTCGATTTTGACAATGGTGCGTGAAACAGTGGCTTCGGACAATTGCCATCGTTTGGCAATGTGGAATTGCGTGGGATATTCACGCCAATATTCGAGCGTCAACAACACTTGCTCTTCAACCGAAAGTTTGCAAGGTCTCCCCGATTTCTTTTGTGTCCGCTGCAGTTGGTCGCGGACAAACTCACAAATGCGGGCAAAAGTATCGGGTTTGACACCGCAATATCGTTTGAAGAGTTCGGGTGCAAGCGATTTAATCTGTTCATAACTCATCAAATTATTGATGAGTGAGAACGCTTTAATTGTCAAATAACTTATGCAAGAGGTCTAAGAAACTGTCTGAAAAGGTCGAAAAGCATTGTTTCATCATCTGAAGAAGCATGACGAGAAAAAGCTATTTGACTGACTTAAGTGATCAGGAATGGGAAATCATTAAGCCGCATATTCCTCTAGCCAAAGCAGAGGGTCGTCCGCGAAAACACTCGTTCCGTGAAATCCTCAATGCTGTTTTCTACCTGCTTAAAACCGGTTGTGCATGGCGCTTATTGCCGCATGATTTTCCCAAATGGCAGAGCGTTTATCATTATTTCCGAGTGTGGCGGATTAATCGAGTGTGGGAACAGGTTAATCGAGTTTTGCGGCAAGAACTGCGAGTGAAATTAGGACGTGATACGGAGCCGAGCGCCGGAGTAATTGATTCTCAATCGGTGAAAACGACCGGAGTTGGAGGCAATGAGCGCGGATATGATGCGGGCAAGAAAGTCGCTGGTCGAAAACGTCATATTCTAGTTGATACACAAGGATTAGTTCTAAAAGCTAAAGTTCACAGCGCAACCG
>CADCUR010000118.1 GCA_902805935.1 uncultured Pyrinomonadaceae bacterium | reverse complement strand
TTTGTCACGATAGCGGGCGGGCTTGATTTTGCAACTTAATAAAGCTAATTTAGCTTTACAAATCCAACTCATCTTTTCAATTTAACGGAGGAAAATCGAATGTTTTCAAAAGTCTTTGTCAAGACTATTTTTGTTATCTGCCTGTTGTCTTTACCTGTTTTATCGCAAACCAAACTACTGCGCTTTCCCGATGTTGACGGCGACCGCGTTGTATTCAGCTACGCCAGCGATTTGTGGATTTCGCCCGCGAGCGGCGGAACTGCCGTGAGATTGACGGCGCATCCCGGAATGGAAGTTTTCGCTAAATTTTCGCCCGACGGAAAATGGATTGCCTTCACCGGACAATACGACGGCGACGAGCAGGTTTATGTGATGCCCGCGACGGGCGGCGAGCCGAAACAGTTGACTTTTTATCCGGCAAAAGGACCGCTCACGCCGCGTTGGGGTTATGACAATCAGGTGATGGGCTGGACCACCGACGGCAAATCAATCGTCTTTCGCTCGCAGCGCGATTCTTACACGTTGCCGATTTCGCGGCTTTACACCGTTTCGATGACGGGCGGCGCGCCCGTCGCTTTGCCGATGCCCGAAGCCGGTTCGGGCGATTATTCGCCGGACGGCAGCAAAATGATTTATTCGCCGCGCACTAGGGATTTTCGTTCGGAAAAACGCTACGGCGGCGGGCAGGCGAACACGCTTTACATTTACGATTTGCAGACAAACGATGCGAGGAAAATCTCCGAAGGCGTTCGCGCCTCGCGCGACGCGATGTGGATTGGCGATAAAGTTTTCTACAACTCCGACCGCGACGGAAAATTTAATCTTTACGTTTTCGATGTGCCGTCGGGCAAGACGACGCAGGCGACGAACTTTAAGGATTGGGAAGTACGATGGGCATCAAGCGATGACCAGAGCCGCATTGTTTACGAGCGCAACGGCGAGCTGGAAATTTTCGACACGAAAAATAATCGAAGCACGAAATTAAATATCAGCGTGCCGGACGACGGTGTGTATAAACGCCCACGAATGATAAACGCTTTGCAGTATTTGCAAAACGTCGCGCTGTCGCCAAAGGGCGAGCGCGTTTTGTTCGGCGGGCGCGGCGATGTTTTTAGCGCGCCGGTCGAAAAAGGCGCGACGCGCAACCTGACGCATTCGTCAACCGCGCACGACAAATTTCCGCGCTGGTCGCCGGACGGCTCGCGCGTCGCATTTATTTCCGACCGCAGCGGCGAGGAAGAAGTTTGGTCAATCGCGCAGGACGGAATCGGGGAGCCGATTCAACTAACAACGGGCGGAACGGCGATGCGTTACGCGCCCGAATGGAGCGGCGACGGTAAGCGAATCGCATTTTCGGATAAAGACGGCAAAGTTTATATTTTAACTTTGGCGGATAAAAAACTCCTTCAAATCGCCGATGCCGCGAACGGTCAAGTCAACGATTACGAATGGTCGCCGAAAGGAAATTATCTGGCGTTCAGTATGAACGACAAGCCGGCTTCAAACAACGGCGGATTTAATTCGGTTTATATTTACGACGTAAACCAGAACAAATTGAATCGCGTCACCGACCCGATGTTTAACGCCCAGAATCCGACTTTCGACCCGTCGAGCGATTACCTTTATTACCTCAGCGACCGCGAATTCGCGCCGCAGATTTCCAACATCGAATTCAACTACGCCGCCAACCGCGAAACGCTCGTTTACGCGCTCGCGCTTCGGAAAGACGTGAAAAATCCGTTTCCGCCCGAATCCGAAGAAGTGACGATTGCGCCCGCGCCGACGCCGCAGCCGGACAGACTCAATCCGCCGGTTAACCCGACGCCGGTTGACGAAAAACAGCCGCAGCCGATGGCTTCCGTCACGCCTTCGCCCGCGCCGACCGCAACGCCGAGCGCGGACACGCCGAAGCAAAACGCGCCGAACGTCAAACCGGAGACGATTGATTTCGACGGCATCACGTCGCGCGTCACCCGCGTTCCGCTGCCTGCGGAAAACTACGGCGGTTTGTCGGCGAAAACCGGACATCTCGTTTACATCATCGGCACGCCGTTTTATTACGGACGCGCCGCCGACCGTCAGGCTTCGGTCAGAATTTTTTCGTTCAAAGACCGTAAGGAAACCGTTTTGGCGGAAGGTGCAGGGAATTATTCGCTCTCGTCGGACGGCTCGAAAATCATCATCGGACAAGGCGCGGCGTTCACAATAATGGACGCGACGCCGCAGGGCGTGAACTCGAAAAAGCCGGTTTCGACCGCCGGACTCACGACGGAAATTAATCCGGCGGAAGAATGGAATCAGATTTTCAACGAAGTTTGGCGTCGTTACCGCGATTGGTTTTACGTATCGAATATGCACGGCTACGATTGGGCGAAAATCCGCGAGCAGTATAAAACGTGGCTGCCGTTTGTCGCGCATCGTTCTGATTTAAATTACGTCATCTCGGAAATGATTGCCGAACTCGCCGTGCAGCACGCCTACATCGAAGGCGGCGATTTCAACGCGCCGACGCGAGCCAGAGTCGCGCTGCCAGGCGCGAGATTTGAAGTTGACAAAGCCACAAATCGTTACCGCATCGCCAAAATTTACGACGGGCAGAATGAAGAAGAAATTTATCGCTCACCGCTTCGTGAAGTCGGCGTGAACGCAAACGTCGGCGATTACATTTTGCAAATCAACGGCGAAAATGTGACGGCTGACAAAGACATTTACCAACACCTCAGAAACCGCGCCGACAATCCGGTTTCGCTGACGATTAATTCAACGCCAAGCTTGACGGGCGCGAGACAAATTTCGTATCGCCCGATCACCGACGAAGGCAATTTGATTTACCTCGACTGGATTACGGCGAACCGCAACCGCGTCGCCCAAATGACCGGCGGGCGCGTCGGCTACATTCACGTTCCCGATATGGGCGCAAACGGAATCAGGGAATTTATCAAATGGTATTATCCGCAATTGGACAAAGAAGGCTTGGTCGTTGACGTTCGCGCCAATGGCGGCGGGAATGTTTCGCGGATGCTGATTGAGCGTCTGCGCCGCAAAACTTTAGGATTAAATTATTTTCGTACGAACGATTACCCGACGACTTACCCGGACAGCCCCGCGCCGAATGCGATGGTCGCCATCTTGAACGAAAACTCGTCTTCGGACGGCGACATTTTCCCGTATATGTTTCGTGAGGCAGGTTTGGGAACGCTCGTCGGCAAACGCTCATGGGGCGGTGTCGTCGGTATCTCGAATCGCGGCGGCTTGATTGACGGCGGCGGAGTCAGCGTGCCGGAATTCGGAATGCTTAATTTAAAGGGCGAATGGGTAATTGAAGGCTACGGCGTTGACCCGGACATCGAAGTCGAGAACGACCCGAAATCCGTCGTCGCTGGTCGTGACCCGCAACTCGAACGCGCCGTGCAGGAAGTGATAAAAAAAATGCCGTCAAGTCCGGCGAAGCTTACCGCGCGTCCAGCCGCGCCGGTCAAAACCAATTAACTTAAAAAATAAAAATGAATGGCGGTATTTGTTTCGCCATTCATTTTTATTTGAAGAAATTAAACTTAACGAGCGAGTTTCTCAGAAGAAAATCATAAATTTTTTAACAGCTAATTGCCTCGCGGCAATCGCTTGTTGCTGTCGAGCGATCTACGGTATTGAAATTTATGCGGAGGACGGCAAAAACTTTGGCGTTTGGCGCATTTTCGTCTTTTGCTCGAAAGCGAAAGCGATTTTGATTAGCTGCGGTTCGGTGAAGGCTCGTCCGAAAAAGGCAATGCCGGTTGGCAGACCGTCGGCGAATCCTGCCGGGATTGTTATGTAAGGGTAACCGGCGACTGCCGCGAGCGACCAAGTTCCGCCGACAGCTGGCGAGACAACCGCGTCCAGCCTGTCTTTTGCAACAACGGCATCAATGCCTTCTTCGCGCGATGCGCGTTTTACTTTTTGGATTGCGTCTGTGTATGCCTTTTCGGTCAAATCGCCTTTGCTTTGCGACTGCAGAAAAAGCTCTTGTCCGAAAAGCGGCATTTCGCGTTCTTTATTTTCTTCGTTGAATTTTATTAAATCGGCAAGGGTTTTGTAGGGCGACCGTCTTTCCGCCAGATATTTATTCAAATCGGTTTTGAATTCGTAAAGTAAAATCTGCAATCGTTCGTCGCCTAATTTACTAAAATCTTCGGCAAAAGTTACCTCAACCAAAGTCGCGCCGCCAGCCTTTAAAACTTCAAGGTGCGTTTCAAAGATTTCCTTCTGTTTGGCGTTATTTCCAACAAACTGACGCGCCACGCCGATTCTCGCCTCGCGCAACCCGTCTTTGTTCAGAAACTTCGTGTAATCTTTCTCGCCTTTTTTGCTATCGTCGGTCGTGTCGTCACGTTTGTCGCGCCCGACTATTACGCTGAGCAGAATCGCCGCGTCTGCGACGGTTCGCGCCATCGGTCCGGCGGTGTCCTGCGTGTGGGCAATCGGAATGATGCCGCTTCGGGAAATCAAGCCGAGCGTCGGTTTGATGCCGACGACGCCGTTTCTCGTCGCCGGACAAATAATCGAGCCGTTCGTTTCCGTGCCGACCGCGACCGCCGCCAGATTCGCGGAAATCGCTACGCCCGAACCCGAAGACGAGCCGCACGGATTTTTGTCTAAAATATACGGATTGTTCGTTTGCCCGCCGCGTCCCGACCAGCCGCTCGAAGATTTCGTCGAGCGAAAATTCGCCCACTCGCTCAAATTCGTTTTGCCGATAATCACCGCGCCGGATTCGCGTAATTTTTTAACGATGAAGGCGTCCCGTTCCGGCGTCGGCGCATCTACGAGCGCGAGGCTTCCGGCGGTCGTTTTCATTCGGTCTGCCGTGTCAATGTTATCTTTTATCAAAACGGGAATGCCGTGCAACATCGAGCGCACTTTACTGCGCTTGCGTTCTCTATCCATTTCCTCGGCGATTTTTAGCGCATCGGGATTCGTTTCAATAATGGAGTGCAATTTCGGGTCAATTTCCTCGATTCTCTTTAAATATTTTTCAACGAGTATTTTGGCGGAAAAAACACCCGATTTCATTCCGGCTTGCAACTCGCTAATAGTTATTTCGTTTAATTCAACGTGCGGCTGGGACAAAACACTCTCACCAGCCAATGTATTTTTCACAATGCTTAAAGCGGCAATGCCAATTGCGTTTGATTTTAAAAAATCGCGCCGACT
>CADCUR010000117.1 GCA_902805935.1 uncultured Pyrinomonadaceae bacterium | reverse complement strand
CGGCAGAATGCGCGGAATGTTTTCCAAAAACCCGCCGCCGGTAATGTGCGCCAAGCCTTTGATTCGTCCCGAATCGAGCAGCGCGTCGAGCGATTTAAGAAAACTCGCGTGCGGTTTTAATAACGCTTCGCCGACGGTTTCGCCGAGTTCGTCAATGTGTGAATCAACCGAAAAGCCACCGATTTCAAAAAATAATTTTCGCGCCAGCGAATAGCCGTTCGTCTGCAAACCGCTAGACGGCAAGCCGAGAACCGCGTCGCCCGCGACGATTGATTTGCCGTCAATGACTTGTCGTTTATCAACTACGCCGACGATAAAACCTGCCAAATCGTATTCACCGTCTTTGTAGAATCCGGGCATTTCCGCCGTTTCGCCGCCGAGCAGAACGCAACTGTTTTGTTTGCAGGCAATGGAAATTCCTTCGACGACCGAAACCGTCACGTCGGGCGAAAGTTTTCCGGTCGCAAAATAATCGAGAAAAAAAAGCGGTCGCGCGCCCTGCACGAGAATGTCGTTGACGCAGTGATTGACTAAATCTTGTCCGATTGTATTATGAATTCCGGTTTCAAAAGCGATTTTCAATTTCGTGCCAACGCCATCAGCCGAAGCGACGAGAATCGGCTCACGCATTTCGGGAAACATCGCGGAAAACATTCCGCCGAAGCTGCCGATTTCCGTTAGAGTCTGCGCGTTGAAAGTCGAACGAGCGTAATTTTTTATTCGATCTAGCGCTAGATTCGCGTTGTCAATCGAAACGCCCGCGTCCGCGTATGAAATTGAATTTGTCATAATGCAAGAAAACAAAATTATAAACCGTGCAGAGAAAATTCACCACAGAGGCACAAAGGACACAAAGAAAAGGCAAAACACACTGCCAAAAGCGATTTTTTGTTTTTTTAATAAAGTCTTCGCGTCCTTTGTGCCTTTGTGGTGAAAAGTTATTGACTTAGTTCACTATCGCGTTTAGCATTTTGTTGGAGAAAATTATGAGTTTTACATTGATTGATTTGGGCGCGGAAAAATTCGAGTTTCGCGCCAACGTCTGGAATTGGAAGCCGACGGTGGAAATAATCAAAAGTTTTGACATCGTTGACGAAGGGAAGTTGCGGCAGATGAATTACAACGCGACGGGCGCGACGTTTTCCCTCGAAGAGGCGCAAACTATCGGCGAGCGAATCCGCAGCGAGATTCTGCCGAAATTAGAGCCGAACAAACGCATCTTTGCCGATTTAAGCGTAACCGACGCGCCGGATGACGGGACTTTATACAAAGATGAAGACGAGCAGTGGAAAAATTACAGCACAAGTTACAACTGGCTCAAAGACTTTTCCGAATTTTGTTTGAAGTCAAAGGGTTTTCAGGTCTTTTAAAGGTTTCGAGTTTCGGATTATTGATTGAATTTGAAATTTGAAATTTGAAACTTTATCTATGGAATTTCTCGGCAATATTTGGTTTCAGATCGCTTTGCTAATTTTGTTCGCTACGTTTCACGGCTACGCGGGCGCGTGGCTTGCCGTGCGGATGCTTTTTCGCCCGCGCCATCCGGTCAAACTTTTGGGCGTTACCGTCTTTCCGCAGGGAATGATTCCGCGCCACCGCGCGCGTCTGGCGGAAGCGATTGGCAAAGCCGTCGGCGAAGAACTGGTTTCGCAGGAGACGATTACCGAGCAGCTTTTCGGCAAGGAGTTTCTGCGAAAGAAAATCCAGAACGTGGTTGATTCTTACACAAGCGATTTGCTCGCGCAAAATTATCCGTCGCTCGTTGAAGCGTTGCCGCCGAATTTGCGCGAGCCGGTTTTAGATGCGGTTTCGTCTTTGCAACTGAAAATCGGCTCGCATATTCAGACGGTTTTGAAAAATGAGGAAACGGCGCAGTCAGTCAGCGGGTTTGTCGAGCGGCGCGTTGACGAGTTTTTATCGCGGCGCGTTTCCGAAGCGATAACCGAAGAACAATTTCACAAAATTTTGAGTTTTTTAGAAACGCGTGTCCGCTATGCCGTTAAATCGCCGGCGTTAGAGGGAAAAGTCCGCGACTTTATCGGCAGACAAGTTGATGCTCTCGCAAATGCCGGCACGCCGTTCGGCGAAATGTTCACGCCGGACGCCGTTCAGCTTTTGAAGGAAAAGGCGATTGAACAAATCGAACCGATTGTTCATCAGTTGGCGGAAGTCGCCACGTCGGAACGCACGCGCAATCAAATCGGCGCGCTGATAAAACGCGAAGTCCACGATTACTACGAAAATCTGGCGTTCTTTAAAAAGATTTTCGTCTCGCGCGATAATTTGATAAGGGAAGTTGACGATTTGGTCAATGAAAATCTGCCGAAACGCATTGAGGAAACTTTGCGCGGCGAGTTTTTTGAGCAGGAGGCGAAAAATTTTTTGGACGGGGCGATTGACAATGCGCTCTCGCGTCCGCTGCCCGAAGTAATCGGGAAAATTGCGCCCGACCAGCTCGAAAGATTAAAGACGCAAATCACGCGCGCCGTCGTTGCGGTTTTGCAGGGCGACGAAATGCAAAATTCGATCTCCGCCTATTTGACCGACACGCTGCGCAGAATTCAGCCGCACAGTCTCGACGCGATTCTGCAAACCGTTCATCCCGAATCAGAAGAAAAGCTGAAACGATTGCTGGCGAACGGATTATTAAACGTCTTGAACCGCGACGAAACAGCGACGATTATCAACCGCGTTTTATCGAAACAAATCGAGCGGCTTTTGTCCGCGCCGATTGGCAAACTGTCCGAGCATATCGCCGAAGAAAAAGTCCGCCAGGCGGGAATATCTCTCACCGAAACGATTATTGCGGCGGCGAAGGAAAAACTGCCCGAAGCGATTCGGGAATTCAATATCGGCAACGTCGTGCGCGAAAAAATCAATCAATACCCGGTCGAAAAACTCGAAAATCTTGTTTTGTCAATCGCCAAAGAACATCTGCGGACAATCGAGTGGTTCGGCGCGTTATTCGGTTTGCTCATCGGCATTGCGCAGGCGATTCAATTTTATATTTTCGCAAAATAAAAGACGGTTGACGGGAACGCTCAATAAAACCTCGATAATGAAAGTTGTATAAATAAAGCAAAAAACCGGCTGCCGACTGTTTTTGACCGTTCGATTTCAACTCGTCCCGGTTTCAGAATGCGGTGCGTCAACCGGCTTTGATTCGGGCGAGCCTTTTTGTCTTAAATAAACCGACAACAAAACCATCGCGCCGATTGATAAAAATTCGCTCTGCCAGTTCTGAAACGACTGAAACCAAAAATTCGAGGTTTTCATAAATTCGACGGTCGAAACCGTCGGCTGTCCGTGGGCGGATTGTTCCTCATTATATTCTTTCGCGCCGCCATAGGCGTGCAGGACGAACGAAATAAAAAACAGCGTGAATAAAGCGATGCTCAGAGAATTTTGATAAAGTTTCAAATACAGACCGCCGCGTTTGACCGGCGCGGGCGCGTCTTCGGCGAGCAGAGATTTTTCGGGAATCACGTCACCGCGTTCGGTTCGGACAGGATCTTTTGACTCGGACGAGCCTTTCTGAAAAAGAAAAATCGTCAGCACGACATACATTCCCATCTGCAGAAATTCGCTTTCCCAATTTTCAAACGTCGCTTCGATAAAATGACCTTCGCCGAGATATTCGACATAACCGACCTCCGGCTCGCCGTGCGTCTGCTGGTCGTCGTTATATTCGTGATAGCCGGTGAGGTATTGTCCGACCATCGAGAGAAAAAACAATCCGAATAAAACGATGGAAAGCCCGTTGTTCCGAAAAAACTCGCGCATAAGCATCTCCTTAAACCGTAACAATCCTCCTGAGCTAAATCATTCTAACCGTATCAAAAATATCTGGCAACAAAATTTGAAACTTCCGCCGAAAACTTCTCGTTCATTGAGAAAACTTTCGAGGAGAAAAAGAAAATGAAAAAAACGGGCGTGTTAATTTTTGTATCGGCTTTGGCAATCGGGTTGATTTTCTCGACAAATTGCAGTTTCAGCAGTTTTAGCAATCTCGGCGGCATACAAGGTTCGGGAACGGCGAAAAGCGAAGCAAGGGCGGTTAGCGGCTTCACAAAGGTTGACGCGGGCGGCACCGTCAACGTCGAAATCGTCGCGCAGAAGGATTTCAGCGTTGCGGTCGAAGCCGACGATAATCTGTTGGCGAACATCAAAACCGAAACGAGCGGCGACACTCTGAAAATTTACAGCGAAGACTCGATTTCGCCGAAAACGCCGATCAATGTGAAAATTTCAATGCCAGCCATCGAAGGCTTGGATTTGTCCGGCGCGTCGAGCGGCAGCGTATCTGGCGTCAAAGCCGACTCGCTCGAATTAAAAGCGAGCGGCGCGTCGAAAATCAGAATTGACGGCGCAACGAAAGAATTGACTGCAAACGCCAGCGGCGCAAGCACGATTGACGCGGAAAGTTTGCAAACCGTTGATGCCAACGTTGAAGCCAGCGGCGCAAGCCGGGCGGCGGTGGTGGCAACCGGCGAACTAAATGTCGAAGCCAGCGGCGCGAGTAAAATCATTTACGTCGGCGAGCCGAAAAACCTTAAACAAAATTCTTCGGGAGCAAGCTCGGTAACTAAAAAATAACTAGACGCGAAGAGGAGCCTAAACAGGTCGGTCGCAATTGTAAATTTACGCTTCTCTTCGCGTTTTGTAACTTATGTTTCAACGGCTTTCGTTTTGATTCCCATCAATCTGTTTTCCGCGTCGAGTCCGACGATGTAAATATCTATCTGAACTTTTCCGATTTTGTAAACCTTTAAATCTCTTAGATTCTTCTCCAAAAGTTTTTTTAAGAGCAGATATTTCTCCGCTGTTTTCCTTTCTTCGTCTCCGAACCAATCTTGTATTTCAATCAGCCGAGCAAAAAACTCCGTAAAATTTCTTTCTTCAACCGGCGAGTCAAACGCGCTTTCTGTTTGCTCTAAAATCGTTTCCCGGCTGACCGTCTGCGCTTGATGTCCGACGAAAGGCGAAATCAATGCGTCCGTCTCGCTGATGTAATACAAATCGGCAGTAATTTCTTCGATTTGTTTTGCCAAACTGTTTTTCTGTAAGCCAGCCGCCGCCCGTTCGGATGGCTCTTTTGTCGTTCCCGAATTTTTTCGGTTTCCGCGCTTCTTTTTTTTCTCTTTCAGCATAAATTTTCGCTCCGAAAATTAAAGTGTTCGTAGTCTAACACAAGCCAATTTTCTGCCAACTCGTTGGTAAAATAATAGTTTATCAGGTCTCAAATTTATTTTTTCAATCCTGTGGATTTCTCCTTGCATTTCATTTTTTTTTCTGTTAGTCTGTGAGCCGTTTCAATAAAAAAAAATCTCGTAAGTTA